>NZ_JAYGHD010000312.1:0-39490 GCF_034932245.1 Nostoc sp. UHCC 0251 | reverse complement strand
CTTAGAGGATGACAAGACAACTCTAAGCTATGCAGGACAAAACTTTGAGAAGATGGTGAAGACAAAAAATAGGGAGCATTTTTGTGGCTCCCCTGGAAAAATATGTTTCCTGAATCTTACCAAAAAACCCTGCGTACCCATCTGAATGAAAGCCAGTATATAACCATAAAGCTTCTGTTGTTATTGCTACAAGTTCATCGTCAGGTCAAACTCTCTGTTTTAGCTAGTGTCTTTCCCCAACCAATTCAATATGGTAGTCGTAAGCGAAACCTGCAACGCTTTTTAAACTTGCCTCGACTCAATGTTAAACTTTTGTGGTTTCCCTTGATCAAATATTGGATTAGACAAGTACAAACGGGACGGAACTTAAATCGAGATCAACGTCGTCGTCTCCAGAGACTCAAACACCATAAATATGTTGATTGCCCTGGCCTATAGTTTGGCGACAATGCAGGGACAGCAGATGAAAAAATTAGGGATAGATATTTATGCAGGACGTATCCAAGAACACAAAGACCGAACCCCACGCCAGAGTAACTTTAGCTTTGGACTCTATGGACAACGATGGCGTTACGGCATGGAATTATGGGCAGATTCGGTCTTGAGTCTGATTGCACTCAAACCCCATAAACGGCTCTATTTTCAGCGTGGTTTCTATGCCCTATCCCTTATGCAACAACCTTTATAGGTAGGTTGTCACCCTCTGAGCTATAAAACCTACCTCCGTGGGTTTTGTCTGTATAGACGCGGTTACTTCCCTTTTAACTGATTATCTAAAACTAAAAAAAGCCTGCATAAGCAGGCTTTTTTTAGGTAGCCACAGGCTTTAATCTGTGGGCGCTTTCAGATTTTTACAAGAGATTAAATGACTAATTTCAATCAACTGCTCTCTTTACTGCACTGCTTGCATCTTCAGCTGTGCGCTGAACATTTTTACCAGCATCTTCAGCTCCACGCTGAACATTTTTCGTCACGCCTTCGGCTGCATTTTGGGTATTTCCCTTGAGATTCTCAATTCCTCGTTGAGTCCCCTTAACAAAACCTTCCCGCGTTTCATTAGCTGAACTGCCGATATCTTCACCCAGGTTCTTCACTCTTTCACCAAAGGGTGTGCCTTGTTTGTAATTCCGACCATACTGCTCTGGGCTGTCAACTGACTTTTGCTCAATATTTCTTTGAGAATTTTTCGCCATCGCATCAGCTCTGTCATTAGCTGCCTTTTCATCTCCTCTCCCTCTAGGATCTACATCACTAAAGTTATTCATCCCACCAGCCGGAGAAGAGAGAGGATAATCTTTTGTGGGATCATATCGTTTGGTATAAGCTGGTTGATCATCAGGTTGTGGTGGCTGTGTTGCTACTCCTTGACCAGCACAAGCTTGGGTCAGAAATAAGAATATTCCTGCGAAAAGAACAGTTAAAACTTTTAAGGGACGAATGCTTTTGAGCCAATTCATTGCTTTTTTCATACTTCTACTCCTTGCATTTTTGTGACTAAGTTAAACTTCAACCAAGATGGCATTTGGAATTGATTTTGCATTCCAACCATTCAGACAAAATAAGGGTTCTATCTGCCTACTGCTGGATTTCTTTGTAATTCGGGTCTAGCAGCAGCTTCATCTGCCTTATCTTGCAAAAAGCCGGAAGCTTTTTCAACATTCTCTTTTACAATCTCAATCCGATCTTGAATCCGATCTCCCACTCTTGGTTCATTCTGAATCAAACCACCTGGTTCAGGTTGTCGGAAGTCTTTATCTGTAATAATTGGCAGTTCTGCTTCTTTATTGATTCTACCTGCTGGTGTCTCAGCACCTGGATAAAGTATTTCGGATTCTCTATTTGTTGCAATCAACAATTGCGAACTTGGTTGTAAGCTAGCTTGGTCGCGTCCCTGATTAGCTTTTGGGTTTGCTATTTTCGGATCGGTAGACATTTTGTAGTTGGTATAGTTGTCTCCACCATTCTTATAAGGATTGTTTGCTCCACCAGCTTGTACAGCAGGATTTTGTGGATTTGCACCTTGAGCATTTGCCCCACTACAAGCAGTGCTAACTATCAACAATAGTCCAGCTAAAAAGATAGTTAATATCTGGCGCAATCTTATCTTTTTCAAGAATAGTCTCACAGTGTTCACGTAGTCCTCCTTACCAAAATATTAATAAGTTAAGTGTTTGCTGAATCTTTGCAGTGGTCAGCAAGTTATTGTGCTTGTTTTGGTTCGCTCAGTTTCGATAACCTCTATTAAGGATATGAATAATAAAATGCTCTTTACCTCTAGCGCAGGCTACATTTTTATTAGTACAAGAATAATTTTTTTATCTAACTCCAGAGAGATATAAAATAAAGTAATATGCTTTTTGTAGAAAGAACTACATCAACCTATTTGATACTTCAAAAGCGTTGGATGGGTAGCTGATGTAATGTCATAGTTGAGGCATTGGCCCCTTGTTGCTCTAACCGTTAAATTACTAAATTCATGAAGCGATTTTTACGTTGGATAATTTTGGGCGGAACGCTGTTTTTTCTAGGGAAAGCTCTGAAGGATAATTGGATTGGAGTGACTGCTATCCGCATTGATGGGGTAGGATGGGCAATTATAGCGATCGCTACAGGCATCACTCTACTAGCACATACTTGGGCAGGCTGGATTTGGACTTGGATTCTGCAAGAGTTAAATCAACCTGTATCATCTCCCCAGTTCATTCAGGTTTACTTAAAAACGAACATAGCTAAGTATTTACCAGGTAATATCTGGCATTACTACGGGCGAATTGTAGCTGCCAAAAATGCCAATGTTTCTCCTGGTGCAGCCACCTTAAGCGTTTTGCTAGAACCCCTACTCATGCTAGCGGCTGCTTTAATTATCATTGTCCTATGCAGTAGCCAATTTGCAGCAGTTAATAGTACTTTTGTTCTGCAAATACTACAATTACTGAGTTTAGCTGTAGTTCTTTGTGCGATTCATCCTTGGTTTTTAAACCCAGTGATTCGCTTTTTGTACAGATTGAAAGCAAAAAAGTCTGCTGTCACAACTGAGACAACTGTTCCCTTCAGTCTTAAAAGCTATCCCCTACGGCCTTTGTTAGGAGAATTGGGCTTTATGATATTACGCAGCACTGGGTTTATATTAACTATGTTCGCTCTGGGTTCGTTGAATGCGAATCAAATTCCTTTGTTATTAGGGGCTTTTAGCTGCGCTTGGTTGTTAGGGCTTGTGATTCCGGGTGCGCCTGGTGGATTAGGTGTGTTTGAAGCGACTGCGTATGAACTTTTGCGACACCATTTTCCAGCGGCCCTAGTATTTAGTGCGATCGCTCTATATCGCCTCATTAGTATTCTAGCTGAAACTGCGGGTGCTGCTTTCGCTTGGTTAGATGAATGCTTTGCTAAATCATGAATCAGGCAACGTTTATTTTTGTCTATCTACCTTCATCTGGGAAAACACACGGTAACTATCCAGATTTAACTGCGGATTACTGCTTTGATCTTCTTTCATCTTAATCAAGTTGTATTCTACATTTTCTGCATAAATTGCAAACGTTATATTAAAAATCTCCATAAAATTGATTACCCACTTACACTCATCTTCTGGATATTTTTCGTAATAACTAATCAGATGAGCAATTTGAATCTCTAAATGTCTGCGGGAATTCCTACAAATTAAAATAGTCTTTAACAGTAGAACCACCAATGTTAAAGAGTGACCTTGAGTAAGTAATAATATAAATAATAATGAAGGTTCTTTACCATTTTCTGTTGTCAAACAATCAATTACTCGATTACAAGTTCTCAGGAATAATTCTTTAGTTATAATTTCTTGATTACAATCTTTTTTCCATAAAGATAAATTTTCTGCAAACTGCTGCCGCAAAGTATTGACTAATTCTTGATTATCTACAGAAAAAAACAGATATTTCTCTATACTTATTTTAAATTCTTCAAGGGTTTGCTCTTGAGTTTGCTTGATAAATATATTGGCAATATTCTCATGGCTAAACATACCCCTTCTTAAAACAATTGCTTTGATTAAATTCAGAACATTATCTCCCAAAATACTGGGATTTTTGTAGCGTGTTGTGCTTGAGACAGCAGATTGAGAACGAGCAATATACATTGCTAAATCAAACTTAAATTTGTCTTTTATCTGTATATAAAGCTTTCTGGCAGCCTCTTGTTGTTCTCTGGGATTATTTTCATTAACAGATTGAGCAATTAATAAATAGGAGGTATAGCGATTAGCCCAATGACCTCTATGTAATTCATCGTGTTTAGCAGAAAATAATTTTATTTCTTGGTAATCTTTGCTGTTTATAAAATTTTCTAGCCAGCTTTTACAGATATTTATTTCTGGAAAATTATTTACTTTGACGTTCAGGTTATCAAGAACAAATAAGTTAACTAATTTTTGGATATACTTGTCTTTTCTGTAAGTTTTCCAAGTATTAATTATTATATATATGCATCGCTTTAGTGTGTTGCTAAATTCATGCTCTTTATCATCTAAAAATATTTTATATATCCCAGGTATTGAATAATAATCCTGTGAATCAAGTCCGTCTATAAATAAAGTTTTAAATTTATATAAAACATCATCTGGCGGCATTTGATTAACAATTTTTATGAAGAAATTATAAATTTCTTCTTGTGCAAATTGCACATCTTGCTGTTTAAAGTTAGACGTAACACAAAGGGGATATTCCTGACTAATTGATAAAGTAGTAGCGCCCATTTAAGTTATCAGGATAACAAGGGTTCCTGTTCATATTATTACCAGCTTAACCTTGGTGAACAGTAGCATCAATCTATTCTTCAGAGATTCAGTAATCTTTTTACACAAATTTGATAAACGCAGGCGATAAATAAAGTATTAAACATAAATTGTTCAATACTTTATCAAATTCTCCAGTGGAATTGCTGAGTTTTGTAACAATTATCTTTTGAATCAGCTACATGGGTAGAAACACAGTAATGAAAATTAATCTCAACTTAACGTAAAAGTCATGTCCTACAAAGAACTTCAGTTACTTGCTAAGGGACTTCCAAATAAAAAAACATCCCAAATTTTCTTGTGGGATGGGTGTCCCCACCCGTCCCAGATTTAGGGCGGGCAAGATGCCCACCCTACGAAATGGATAATTTATTTCTTGGAAGTCCCTAATAGCAAAAGTTATCTTCAGATGACTAAAATATCCTCAAAAATCTTTAGTCTACTTCAGTAGACTTTAGCTAAAAGCCAAAGAACTTTAGTTCCAGGCGGGTGAGGAAGCCCACAGTTAAGCTATTTCTAGGCTTTTGTTGACACGTATGGGTAATGAGCGTCCCTATTCGTGTTTATCTGTGGTTAATTCTTTTTTCTGTACCTTACCCATGCGGGAACCGTTATAACCATCAGAGCAAGTAAATAACTGTACAGGCGAGTTCATCTATAACATTATGCAAAAAGACTCCCATCGGTTGCATGGGAGTCTTTTCATGTATAGAATGGGGGTGGAGGGACTTGAACCCACACGACCTATTACGGTCAACGGATTTTCATTCTCCCGCAGCTTTCACTGCTACCTAATTGCTTTAGCAAAATCAGGTTTTAAGAATTGGACTCTCCCTTTACCCTCGGCTTTACGTTAGGGTAGCTCCCGTCGGGTCTCTGCACCTTCCCTCAATTTTGGATTTTAGATTTTGAATTTAAGACTAATCTCAAATCTAAAATTTTTGGGCTTGGCTCAGGATTGCCATGTCTGTCACCAGATTTAGGTTTCCCTGAGTTTGAGAGCTTCCACTTGAGGGATTTCTCCTTCAAGGCTCAGTTATCTAAGTCCGTAGCGTCTACCATTCCGCCACACCCCCGCAGGTGTTTGGCAACTAGTATAACTAGTTATTTTTTGGAGGCAGCAAATACCTCCTCATCTATTCCACCATCAATTGTGTCTTTTGTCCAACTAGATTAAAAATATTTTTCCAGATTCGGCGATTGTTTTCTAGAGTTGCAAGTCTTTTTTGTTTCCTCTTAATCAATCTGGATGAGTTTTTGATCTTGTCTGACTCAAGCATTTATTTTTGCTGGCAGATTTACTATTATAGCATAATAATACCTCTTGTCAATCAATCTGGACATAGAGGATAAATTCTGGTGTAGTTATGTTGAAAGCGTCATGACTATAGTTTCCTCAGTTTCGCTCTTCAGCCTATGATGGAAAACAGATGCTTAAGACTTGAAAGTTTATGATTGTCGCCCTGCTGTATCTGATTTTGGCTGGAGCTTACCTTCTAGTAATTCCAATTGCTGTTTTGCTTTACCTGAAACAGCGTTGGTATGTAGCTACCTCCATCGAGCGCACCTTTATGTACTTTTTGGTGTTCTTCTTCTTTCCAGGTTTATTAGTTCTATCGCCGTTTCTAAATTTTCGACCCCAACGGCGGCAAATTGAAGTTTAACTAGATTGGTAGGTCATAACTCTCATGCGACGGATTGACGCTATTGGAATTGGCTTAGGCGTTTTTATTGCTGGCGGCTTGGCTTATGTAGGATTGCAGCTAGTCGGTTTGGATAATCAGCAAGCTGGTATATGGAGCCAAGTCTTACTAGTCAGTGGATTATTTGGCTGGTTAGCCACCTATTTTTTCCGTGCGGTGGGACAAAAAATGACCTACCACCAACAACGGGAACAGTATGAGCAAGACTTTCTGCAAAAACGGTTAGATGAGCTTACTCCCGAAGAACTAGCACGAATTCAAGCCCAAATAGAACAAGAAGAGCAATCTCAGGTGTAAAGTTATCATTGGTCAGTTGTCGTTTGTCCTTTGTTAGTTACAAATGACCAACGACTAATGACCAATGACCAATGACTAATGACTAATTACTAATGACTGCGATTTCTGATTGCTTTGAAACCCTTGGGCAAAATGGTGA
Organism: Nostoc sp. UHCC 0251; assembly: GCF_034932245.1. Taxonomy (NCBI): domain Bacteria; kingdom Bacillati; phylum Cyanobacteriota; class Cyanophyceae; order Nostocales; family Nostocaceae; genus Nostoc; species Nostoc sp. UHCC 0251. The sequence goes on along the minus strand of NZ_JAYGHD010000312.1, from coordinate 32,583 downwards.
GTGCGCTCTAATTCCCTTTATTACTGCTGGCGATCCAGATTTGGAAACAACAGCAAAAGCCTTGCAAGTTCTAGATCGTAGTGGAGCCGACATTATCGAACTGGGTATACCCTATTCCGATCCTCTGGCTGATGGACCAGTAATTCAAGCTGCTGCTACCCGCGCCTTGCAAAGGGGTACGAAATTAGAGCAGGTGCTAGAAATGCTGCAAGGGATTACTCCCAAGTTGCGATCGCCTATTATTTTATTTACCTATTACAACCCAATTCTGCACCGGGGAATTGACAAATTTCTCTCTTCAGTCGCTGCGGCTGGGGTTGCAGGATTGGTAGTACCAGATTTGCCCTTGGAAGAAGCAGCAGGCTTGCTCGAACCAGCTAAGAAGATGGGAATTGATGTAATCTTGTTGGTAGCTCCTACCAGTTCTACTGAACGGATAGAAGCGATCGCTCATTCTTCCCTTGGATTTATTTATTTAGTTAGCGTCACAGGGGTAACAGGGGTGCGATCGCAACTAGAAAACCGGGTGTCCGATTTACTCCAACAGATTCGTAGTGTTACTGATAAACCCATTGGTGTAGGTTTTGGCATCTCCGAAGCTGCACAAGCCCGTCAGGTAAAGGAATGGGGCGCGGATGCTGCGATCGTAGGTAGCGCTTTTGTGAAACGGTTAGCAGAAGGTACACCAGAGCAGGGACTAAATGCGATCGCCCAATTTTGTCAAAGTCTTAAGGCAGCCATCAAGACCACTAGCAGCAGCACAAATACTCCTCTTGATTAGACCGGTAAAGTAGATTAAAAAAGTATAACAGCGGAGATTTTCTATCCTTGTTTGGTAGACAATTTGACCTTTATGGTCTTGAATATTAACATCAGATATCAAGATGTAAAAAAATTAGCTGATCCGGTCGCTTATAGTTTGAGTATTATGTGAAGTCAAGTAGGCATAATTTATGAGTGTGAGAGTGAGTCAGTCACAAATAGTTATAATTAGGTCGCAATTGAGGAGCAAAGGCGATGAGTGAGAGTATGGCGTTTATCGGTGGGGTTGCTGTCGCTGGGCTGGCGGCTCTGGTATTGCTCAAAGGAACAAATACCCCCCTACAGCCTAACTTTGCTGTTGCTCCGCAAATGCCAGGGACTGTAATAGCGCCGCCGGGAATGCAGCCACAAATGTATCCCTATGGGCCTTATGGGCAACCAATGTATCCTGGTCAGGTTCAGCCACCCACTGCTCCCAATACTGATCAGCGTTTGGAAATGGAGAAGCTGAACACGCAGATGCAGTTGGAGCGTTTAAAAAACGACAATGAACAGCTGAAGTTGCAAAATCAACAACTCCAAGGCCAAGTTCAAAATTTCAATACTCAGCAACAGTGGCAACAAGCCCAGCAGTATAACCAACAAAAATCAACAGCACTCCAGCCACAAAATCCTTGGTGGTCTTCACCCATGCTTTGGGCTGTGGGAGGCGCAACTCTGACTATTGGCGGTGGTGTTGTCGTCGCTGGGGTATTGGCTTTATTCTCACCACGGCAGCGTTCAGCCCGGACTGTACAAGTGATTCACCCTTACCAAGGAAATACACCACCCTTGGTTCCAGTCCGTCGCGCTGAGTTTCTGCCTGCTTCGCGGATGGAAGCAAGACGAGTTGAAGCCCAAGAATACGACGAAATGCACTAGTGCCCCTGCGGGGAAGTCAAAAGTCAAAAGTCAAAAGTCAAAAGTTTTGTATATCAAGGCTTTTGCAAGTTTTAAAATGGTAGCTTGATTAAGGCTGTACTGTACCTAGCAGGGAAAATCAAACCACAGATAAAGATCGATTTAAAATTTCGTTTCCAGGTTCTACCTGGAAATGTTTTTTATTGGGCTGTTGCTAAAAATTTCAGAGGCGGAGCCTCGTTTGAGGCATTACCAGCCAGAGGCTGGTAACGAGGTAAAATAGTATTTAAAAGCCACTTTCGGGAGTTTCTGTGGTATTAGGACTCTCTGTAGTGTCAGATTGGTTAGTATCGGGAAGTTCTTGTTGGGTATTTTTCTGACTACCTTGATTTTCGAGTTTAGGTAGTGCCTGTTTTGCTAGATTCTCTGCTGCTTTTTTAAATAATGGTTCTATCTTATTTCGCCAGTATTTAGTATTAGGCAACTTTTCTGGATGGTTTCTATAATCTAAAACTTTATCCCAGTTACCATCATCTATTGCTTTATTGATCTCATTAGATAACGCCTCAGCCTTAGCCCAATCTTCCTGCCACTGGGCAATTATTTTGCGCGTTTCTTGGATACCAGAAGCAGCATTTGCTGGAACCGATCTTAAAAGTGCGATCGCTCCAACTATATCTCCTGAGTCATACTTCTGTCTTGCTTGTTCTATAATATTGGCACTGTTCTCACTAGGCTGCGATCGTTCAGATTTCCCAGCGTCGGAAGTTGCCCCCTTCGGCTTTTCGGGTAATGGAGTTACAACATCCCTAGATTTTGGTTTTGGCTTAGGAGTTGGTCGAGTAGCAATTAAGCTACTATCATTTACTGTCTTAGTTGCAATGCCTTTGTCGCGCAGGCAAGATACCCATTCATCTTTATTGGCTATCACAGCCGGGTGTGCCCAAGCCAAACTACCAGATTTAAGTTTAATCTCTACCCAACCTGCTTTTGTCCGCTTGCCAGTCACCTCAAAACTGGTATTATCACCAACTGTTCGCACAATATTATCAGAATTTATCGAACTAGGTTCAGAACGAATATTAGAATTTCCGACGACAACAGCCGAGCATTTATTTGCTAAGGTGCGATCGTTACCTGTAAGATTAAAAGCTAAATTTTTCACACTTGGATATACATTTGCTACCAAAGCAGCCGCACCACCTGCCAATAATATGCCAATTAATATCGGCCATGGGTCGGATTTACTAGAGTCTTTACCGGCCGGTTTGGCGGGGGCAGCATTTGCTGGTGCAACTGCAACAGTTTGCAACCGAGAGACTTGAGGTCGGGATTTGGCGGATTCTTGAGGTGTAGAAAGTGTAGGTACAGGATTAATCGCGTCTTTACACGCTTGCAGTGCTTCCGTGGCGTTTTGGTAGCGGTCTTTGAAGTGATAACGCACCATCTTGGACAACACTGCCGCCAGTCGATAGTTGACAGTTACTGATTGCTGCCAAATGATTTCGCCCGTTTCTGGGTCTTCTTGCAATTCTGTTGCCTGTAATCCTGTTAATGCTTGAATAGCGATAATGCCGAGAGAATAGATATCACTATTGGGGCGGGGTTTACCTTGCCCTTGTTCTGTGGGCATATAGCCAGGAGTGCCAATAACGACTGTGGCAGAGGCTTGTCCGCCCACTGTTACCAGTTGTGTACGTAACTGCTTTACTGCCCCAAAATCTACTAAAACTAACTTATTGTCTGAGGCACGACGAATGATATTATCCGGTTTGATATCGCGGTGAATCACGCCTTGGCGATGGACAAATTCGAGAATTTCCAGAACTTCTTGCAAGAGTTGAATTACTTGGCTTTCACTCCAGCGTCTACCAGGTATAAGTTCCTCAGCTAGGGTATGTCCTTCAACATATTCTTGTACTAAATAAAATTCTTGGTTTTCGTCAAAGTATGCTAAAAGCCTCGGTATTTGGTCATGGTTGCCTAGTTTTTCTAAGGTTTCGGCTTCGCTATTGAACAGGCGTTTAGCAGTATCAAAAACTCTGGGGTCAGTTCCGGGTTTGAGGTGCTTGACAACGCAGATGGGGTTGCCTGGCCGCCTTGTATCTTGGGCAATATAGGTTTGACCAAATCCTCCCATTGCGAGGACTCGAATTACTTGGTAACGATGGTCTAGTAACTTGCCTATCATGTTCACTCCCCAGAGTTATTACCTAATTTTGCAGCTGGTAATAAATATCTCCAAATTTTCTTCAATGAAATCCGCTATCTTGAGAAAAGATTTAGATTAAAAACGCAGCTTTTTAATAAACGCAGACTGTTTATTTTTCTTTTAGTGCCCCTGTTTATTACCAATGCCACCTAAAATAACAAACTCAGTTGCATGGCAGCAGGCTGAAATCCTCATGCAACCTGCTTTCATTCGCGTTATCGACAATATCCGCAAGCAGCTTGATGAATCTTCCTGGACGGGAACTTACCACGATGTCCTGATTTGGCCGCCTAACACCACTGATGAAATCAAAGCATTGGTGACTGAGTTGTTGCAAGCAATGGAAACTGCAACACCCCAAGAAGGGGATGAAATCAGAGAGACTCTGGCTCGTCTGCCGATGCCCCATCCAGGATATCATCTACGTTTGCAGCGTCAACAGCAAGAAGCAAGTATCGATTTGTGGGAACTGTGTTATCAGGTGTGTTTTATTGAATACAGCCCAGAGAAGGAAGGTGCTGATATTGATACTAGTTTAATCGATGAACTCGGTGAAGTCGATTGGCTGCGTTTGGATGCTAAGTCAAAGGAGTTGGTTGAGCAGGCGTTTGCTCAATTGCCAAAGAGTTGAAGCTCTCAAAATAGAATACACGAACTAAGCCCACTTAGGTGTGCTTATAAGTTGCTTTTTTGTTCGCGTATTAACTACGCGAGCAAAATTATCTTTATTTTCCCCCTATTTCCTTTTAACCCAATACAGTTCAGATAAGACCAAAACACTTGTAGAGACGGCGATTTATCGCGTCTTGAAAACCCACAATTTTGTACAATTAGCCCTTAACTGAGCAGTATTGTAACCCCTTTTATCAGTAAAGTAGCTATTTTCGCAACACAATCGGCTGTGCAGACTCTATCTTTAACAAAATGTAGGGGTTTAAGTCCCTGGCTTCTATCAAGCCGCAAGTGTTGTGACGGGGTCTAAATCCCCGTTACAACACGTAATTGCGTTAGCGTAGCCCATTGCGAATTGCGAATTGGTTTAATACCTCAAGTTTAGACCTGAATCCCTACTGACTACTGTCTTTTTGATTATTAATATTCTTTCAACAAATTGAACTGCAACAATGTATCTGCTGTTTCTTTAATCACATCAAACTCTATACCTGATTTTTCTGAAATCTCTAATAGTGTATGATTACCATCAGATAAGTTTAAAACCCACAACATAGCCATTTCACTCTTCTTTGTATCAGTCTGCCCACCTATAGCACTGTATAAACCTCGTTTACCTAACTGTGGTTCACATTTAGGGTTTTGATTTAAATATTTTTTATTATTCTCTATAATATCTAAAACCGACAAAATTTTTGATAAAGAATCAGCAAGATATTGAGGTTGTACAAGTTCTAAATTGTCGGCAGATGTATGATATTCGGGATAAGTACCATGAGGCGATCTCATGAAACAACCTATAGGAAGATTAAAGCCTGGTGAACAAAACTGCCGTTCATCATAGCCATAGGGAGAGAACTCCATAATTTCATAATCTTGGCCAGAACTCTTCAGCACATGAGTAACAGCTTTATCAATTTCGGCATTACCTCGACGGCTTTTTTTGTAGTGAGACTTGCCCGAATCACCCACACAAGTAACAACTAAACCATGTTTAATTTTGTCAACATTCGCTTCATTTAAAGCTAACCAAGTAATGGAACCAATGGTTCCAGGAATAAAGAGAAAACGATAGGAATAAGAAGGTGAAATTTGGCTAAGATGTTTGGCTAAAAAGGTTGCTAATGCTATACCTGAAAGATTGTCATTACAAAGCGATGGATGGCAGGTATGACACGAAATTATAATTTCATCTGCTTTTTTCCCTCTAACGTAATACTCTCCATAAGTTAAAGAACCATTCTCTAAAGTAGAATCAATGCAAACTTCATATTCTTCATCTTTTAGTCCCAATAATTGATTATGACTGAGACAAAAGCCCCAATTATCTTTGTAGTAAGAAGTTCTATAGGGAATCCAATCAGGGCGATCATTTAGTGTAAAAAGATGTGCTTTTAAATCTTTCAATGGCATCTTTTTATGAATATTAATGCTGTAATTAACTACATGAAGATTAGAATTATGGAAATTTATAATCTTTTCACCTTGTGAATTTTTGATAAAGGCATCTCTAATATTCCATTCTTTGGGAATAGTCCAATCAAATACTTGAGTGCCTGTGGGAATCTCATGAACAACTAAGGGAATATGTTGTTGAATGATATGTAGTGTTTTCCGTAAGCCATCGCCAGTAATACTACGACAAATAGGATACAGAACCGATATTAACTGATACATTTCATCGCTAATATCATTTACATTAATACTATTATTTATATCAATATTTGTTTGCATTTTATTAGATGGCTCAGTTGCTAATACCCTCTGATCTGAATCCTTACATTAGCTAGTAGAAGATTCGAGCTAAAAAACTATTTTGCGACAATAAAAAGCTTCTGCATATTTATGAGGTGAATTAGATTCAACTCCTCGCAGCCTTAGAATTGATAGAAAGGTTTCTTCTGTAAACCATTGTTTGTTATTTTGCGACGGGAAGCTCTCAAGAATATATTGAATTTTATTTTGGCAAATTTCCTCATTTAAATTAACAAAAAAGTTAGGATTACCTAAATCACCATCATATTTAGGGATTTCATACTCTAAAATTAAATGATTTCTAAATGTATTCCAAGTCAATTCGGAAATTAAGCGATGATCTTGATGTAAATCCTGGCGATAATGAGTAAAAATTAAATCAGGGCTGTATTCTCGTTTTAATTCTTCAAAAAAGTGTTTAATCTCAATTCCTATAAAAGGAAAAAATCCATCTTTAAATTGTTTTATTAGTATATTTTTTATATGTGAATTTTTTAGAAATCTATTAGCGCTGTTATAAGCTTCCTCTTCTCTTTGTAAGTTTGAGCTAAATACAACCCAATAAAACATAATATTTGGGTAAGTTTCTACCAATTTTAATATCGTACCTCCGCAACCAATTTCTATATCATCACAATGCGCTCCTAAACACAAAACTTTATAGCCGAAGTTTTTTTCTCCCTCGAAGGTGAATTTAAGCATATTGCTGATTTTTATTTTTTAGAGAATAGTTTGGTTAAGATAGTTGCTTGAAAAAGAAGTTGCAGTAGATACCCTTACTAGATATCTACTGTAAAAGAGACGGATATTTAACTATTAGCCAAACTAACTGGTATGAAATCATTAGTAAACTGATGATTTCGGCTATATTCCAAATATTTTGCCTTCGTTTCAATAAGGTTCCATACTGCCCAAGGAGCGTTACCTTGGCAATACATATCATCTAGCTGCTGCTGCTCTTTGAAAGTATCCATACACGCCCAAAAGCCGTTGTATTTATAAGCTACTAGTTGTTTGAGTTTGATTAACCTTTGAAATGGTTCAAGTACTAATTCCTCTCCAGCTTCAATATATTTAAAGATATCTTTATGAAACACAAAGAAGCCGCCATTTATCCTAATACCAGCTTGCTGAACACTTTGGATATCATTTACTAAACCATTTTCTTGTGTTGAAACTAAATGGAAACTTTGCGATGGTTTTACACACAGAAAACTGGCTATTTTGTTATGTCTATAAAAGTCTTCAATTAAGTCAGGTAGATGTAAATCTGTTAATCCGTCGCTATAATTGGCTAAAAAGGCTTCTTCTCCATCTAAGTATTTTTCAACTGCCTTGAACCTTTGGCCTATATTTGAAGTTAAGCCTGTATCAACAAAAGTAATATTCCAATCTTCAATATCACTATTTACCAATTGGATTTTTCTACCTCCCTCTTGTAAAGTAAAATCGTTGGAAATACACTCATCATAATGGAGAAAATAATTTTTGATGACATCTGCTTTATAACCAAGACACAAAATAAAATCTTTGTGTCCATAGTGAGCATAGTATTTCATTACATGCCACAATATTGGTCTGTAGCCAATATGAACCATTGGCTTAGGAATATTGCTAGACAATTCTCTTAATCTTGTTCCTAAACCACCGCAAAATAAAACTACTTTCATCGTGATTTCCTTTGGTATTAATAAATCAGATTAAATTCAAGTTGCTTTCTTGCTCAAGAATAGACATTGACTTCAGGAATCGGGACGACAAATTTCCCACCCCAATCACGCACATAAGACATCTGGGACATTACTTCATTTTTCAGATTCCAAGGTAAAATCAACAGGTAATCTGGCTTGGTTTCTTGAATTTTATTTGGATGAAAGATTGGGATATGAGTACCTGGTAAAAATTTACCTTGTTTGAAGGGATTTCGGTCTACAGTGTAATCAAGAAAATCTTCTCTAATTCCACAATAGTTCAAAAGAGTGTTACCTTTACCGGGAGCGCCGTAACCAACAATTGATTTTCTTTGGCGTTTAGCTGCAATTAAAAACTCCAAAAGTTGAAACTTGGTTTCCTTGACTTTTTCCGCAAAAGAAAAATAACTTTCTATGTTGATAAATCCGGCTGCTTCTTCTCTTGCTCTTAATTCCTTTACCTGCTGACTGATAGATTTAGAATTATCGTTTATATGACAACCATAAATTCTCAAAGATCCACCATGTGTGGATACTTCTTCTACATCAAAAATAGTTAGATTGTGAGCCGTAAAAATCTTCTCTACTGTGAGTAAGGATAAGTAAGAAAAGTGTTCGTGATAGATAGTATCAAACTGGTTTCCCTCCATTAGTCGCATTAAATGGGGAAACTCCATAGTAATGACACCTTCAGGCTTGAGCAAAATTTTACAGCCTGCGACAAAATCGTTGATATCAGGTACATGAGCAAGCACATTGTTGCCTATTAATAAATCTGCTTGCTTGCCATTGGCAACTAATTCATCTGCTGTGTTTTGTCCAAAGAACTTGACAGTTGTAGGAATACCTTTTGCGATCGCTACTTCAGCAACATTAGCTGCTGGTTCTATACCCAGAACAGGTATTTCTTTTGATACAAAGTATTGTAATAAGTAACCATCGTTACTAGCTATTTCTAATACTTGGCTTGAGGAGTTAAGTCCAAAACGAGCTATTACTTTTTCGGTATAATTTTTGGCATGTTGTAGCCAAGAATCAGAGTAAGACGAAAAGTAGGCATAGTGGCTGAAGATATCTTGCGGACTGACGTATTCTTGAAGTTGAACTAAAAAACAGCGATCGCACACGTAGACATGCAGTGGATAAAAAGGTTCCATTTGGTTTAGCTGTTCTGCTGTCACGTAACTTTCACATAGTGGTGACATTCCCAAATCCACAAAGGTGTGCTCTAACGTTGTCCCACAGAATCGACAGCCACAACGATTCACGTTTATATCATTTTGTACAGAGGGTTGCAGAGTTGTCGTAGTCATTTGTTAATTCCCACACTGTTATATGCAGATAGAGGTAGATGAGAACCCTTACACCCTCACGCCTGGTTGGGCGTGGCTAGAGTCTAAAACAGATTCAAACGAAGGCCAGGTTGTATCTTTCTCAGAAATTTCACTTACAGGTAAAGGCCATTGAATCCCAAAAGCTGGATCGTCATAGGGCAGCCCACACTGATAATCTGGCGCATAGAATTCACTCATCTGATACACAATTTCAGCTGCATCAGTTAGCGTCTGATAACCGTGAGCGAACATTTCAGGCACGTATAAAGCTCTACGGTTCTCGGCTGATAGCTCAACACCAACATGTAACTTATATGTAGGAGATTCAGGGCGCAAGTCGATAATCACATCATAGATAGCGCCATGAGTACAGCGAACCAACTTTACTTCGGTTGCCGGAGCAACTTGATAATGCATACCCCGGAGAGTCCCCTTTTTGTGGTTGAAAGCCAAATTGCATTGGGCAACTGTTGGCTTTAAACCGTAAGCCAAAAATTCCTGAGTGCAGAAAGTACGAGCAAAGAAGCCACGAGGATCTTGCCGTTGCTCTATGTCAATAACGAATGCGCCTTTGAGTGCAGTTTCTGTGAATAGCATTAGTTATTCCAGAAGAAGTTTTGATCTATTTGCTGAGTGCGAATCAGATACTCCAGTTGCTTCAAGCGAGTGAATCCTTTAAATAAAAAAGTGGATTCTGACATATCGATAGCAGTAAATACATCAAATAATTGCTGAGTACCTTTAACTGCATTCCACTCGCACTTAAATCCCGGTAGTCTGGTGTTAATCTTCTCGAAAGAAACTCGATAGCTGCGGTTATCAGCACTAGTGTCACCAAAAGAAAGCTGGCATCCAGTAAAAACTTCAGCTACTATTTCAGCAATTTCTTTGACTCTATAGTTACTAGCAGTGTCACCCACATTGAAAATTTGGTTGTGAATAATGTCGCGCGGGGCTTCAAGCGTAGATACAACTGCTTTGCAAATGTCTAGCAAATGAACTAGCGGCCGCCAAGGAGTACCGTCGCTTGTCATCTTGATTTCTTTAGTCGTCCATGCCAGCCCAGACAGGTTATTTAACACAATATCGAAGCGCATTCTGGGAGACGCGCCGTAGGCGGTAGCATTCCGCAAAAAGGTAGGAGAGAAACTATCGTTAGCTAATAACTTGACATCTCGCTCTACCAAAGTTTTACATTCAGCATATGCCGTTTGGGGGTTGACAGGAGACTCTTCCGTAACATACTCATCAGTACCAACGCCATAGACACTGCACGAAGACGTATAGACGAAGCGACGCACACCAGCTGTTTTAGCTAGTTGGGCAAGGCGAACTGAGCCTTGATGGTTAATTTCATAAGTAACATCAGGGCGTAGCTGTCCGGCGGGATCATTGGAAAGTTCAGCTAAATGAACGACTCCCTCAACACCTTGTAAATCTTCAACTGTGATGTGGCGGATATCTTTATTAAGAGTTTTGGCTGTGAGTTCGGTACCGTTGTACAGCCAACCAACTTTGTAGAATCCTGTGTCAACCCCGATAACTTCATGACCGTGTTGCATCAAGATTGGGGCTAATAAAGAACCAATATAGCCTTCAGTTCCAGTTAACAGTATTTTCATGGATGTCAAATCCCGATAGGTAGAGCTTGGTTCTGTAAAAAACCTTTGTTGACTTAACTACAAAACCATTTCATCAAAACGAGCTACCTCGCATGAAGAATCGCTTACAAGACTGTCTCGACTGTGCCTAATGTTGTGGTACTAGCACAATCTCTTAATATAAATATCAATTGTGTAATAGATGTGTTTGCGATCGCGTTCAGGAAAATGTATGACTTGATGTATAAGTTATATTGGGACTTCCAAAGATTGAAGAAGAATTCAAGAGTCAGAATCAAGACGCTCGATGACTCGCTTGCCGCCGCCGCTATCCGCTTTTTCACACAGAATTCAATTCTGAATTCTGGCTCCTGACTTCTGAATTCTGTTTTGATAATTGAGATGCAGTTTCAATAAACAACTTTTTAAGAAAAAATGAAATAATTTATTTTCTGGAAGTCTCTATCATCTGAGTTTGCTCTATCCTACTTTTCCTACTTTTCCTACTTTTTATGAAATCTTCATAGCTGTCATGAAATCTTTATAGTATTTAAATAAAACAAATGCTGCAAACTGCAACCCATTTTTATCTGAGAAAATAAAAAAGAATAAGCCATAAGATGGAGGAAATCCCCGACCTACCCGAACTAATTTAGATAAGTTTAATAAACTAATCATGTTGATGAATATTAATAAAACTACATTAGCTACGCTAATTACAATATTTTTTTCAGTTATTAGAAAAAAGTCGATGAAACTCAAACCTTAAAATGACATAATTTAATAAACTAATGATTAATGAGCAATCATTAATTTATTAGTTTATTAAATTCATCACTGGAGATCCAAAAACTGCTTTATGGCACGACGTTCGTTGAAAGCATCTACTGTAGGCATTATAAAGGCAAAAAGGGCTTTTAAAATCAGAGAGTGGACTCAAGAGTATTTAGCTAATGAAGTAGGGCTTGAGACTCGTCAGCCAATCTGGAAATTTTTTACAGGCAAGCCGATTGAACGTCATAACTTTATAGAAATCTGCTTTCAACTCGGTTTAGATTGGGAAGATATTGCTCAACTACCGGATCAGAGGCTACTGACAGAAAACAACCAGGAATGGGAAAACTGCCAAAATATCGAAACCTTGGTGCAAATGTTGCGATTGCGTCTAAGTGATAAGATTGAATCCCAATGTGCCACTACGCGATTGTTAGATATTGCTCAACCAATTCAACTAGAAGAAATTTATGTCAGTACTAATATATTGAATAATATTACAAGTCGAAGATGGTTAGATATCCTCGATTTACAAGAGTTTATACCAGAAGAGTTCGACTATTTTGGTTTTAATGAACTTTATCAAGAACGAGTCTCTGCAATACAAGCAGTTATTAACTATCCCAAACTAATGGTACTAGGTAAACCCGGATCTGGTAAAACCACATTTTTACAGTATATTGCCATGCAATGCAATCAAGGCAAATTACTATCAGACCGGATACCTATTTTTATTCGCTTGAAAAACTTTGCTGAGGATGCTAGAGAAACCGGAAATTACAGTTTATTGAACTATATTAGTCAAGAGCTTGCTGGTTACGGTGCTTCAGACCAAGAAATCCAAACATTACTAGTTGACGGCAGAATATTAATTCTGCTGGATGGCTTAGATGAAATTCCAGAAGATGATAATGCTAAAATCATCACTAAAATTCACCGTTTGGCTGAAAAATATTACAAGAACAAGTTAATTATTACATGTCGTATTGGCTACCAACAATATCGTTTTGAGGAATTCACCGATGTTGAAATTGCTGATTTTGATTGCTCCCAAATTGAGGCTTTTGCCCAAAATTGGTTTGTCAATGTTAGCAAGAATTCTATAGAAAAAGGAAAAGCCTTAGCGTGTAAATTCGTACAAAAATTACAGTTGTTGGAAAATCAACAAATTCGAGAATTAGCTGTAAGACCACTTTTGCTTAATCTGGCTTGTTGTATATTTCAAGCCCGCTCAGACTTTCCAGTTAGAAAGGTCGAAATTTATAAGCAAGGATTGGACATTTTGCTCAATCGCTGGGACAAAGTAAGGAACATTAAACGAAATGAAACTTATCCTCATTTGTCTTTACCTCAGAAGCTTGGACTGCTGAGTAAAATTGCTGCTATTACCTTTAACCAAGGTAATTACTTTTTCACACAAAGTAATGTCCAAGAATATATTATGGACTACCTCTGTAACTTACCCATATCCCAAACTGAGCCGGAGGTACTGCAACTAAACAGTGAAGCAGTGCTGAAATTGCTTGAGACACATGGATTACTCATAGAGCAGGCGCAGGGAATTTACTCGTTCTCGCATATAGCTTTTCAGGAGTATTTAACAGCTAGAAATATTGTTACCAGTCCCAACCCACAAATAGAAAAAAAATTAATTGAACTGGTTAGCCATTTGAGTGAACCACGTTGGCGCAAAATATTTTTACTAACCGCTGGGATGTTAGATAATCCCACTTGTCTGTTGCAATTGATTAAGCAACATATTGATCGGCTTGTCGGCTTTGATAAGCAATTACAAAAGTTCTTTAACTGGCTTGATCATAAGTCTCTTTCAGTTCAGTCTACCCATAAAAAAGTAGCTATTCGTGCCTTTTATCTAACACTAGAACTTCTCGACGACCTGAGCTTGACTCATGACTTAGCTTTTTCCCTTGGCATCGATCTCAGGCTTACTAGTAATCTTACCACTGATTTAGCTCTAGATATAGCTCTTCAGTGTGCCCTTCACTTAAGCCTTGCCCTGCCTTACGAGCCGACTTTGGATCGAGTTTTGGCTTTAAGCTTTGCTCTCCCTGATGACCGAACTCTTGTCTGTAACCCTGAATTACAGCGTCATTTGCAAAAACTTAAAGAACAATTACCCACCCCAGTTCAAGGCAGAGAAAAGTTAAAAGAATGGTGGAATGCTAACGGTCAAACTTGGGCTAATGAATTGAGGTTAGTGATAGTTCGGTGTCGCAACATTGGTCATCAATGGCACTTCAGCGAGCAGCGCAAAGAAATACTCAAGCAGTACTACACTGCCAACGAGTTATTAGTAGATTGCCTCAAGAGTGCTTATAAAGTAACTCCTGCCCTATCAGAGAATATTTTGGGAACGTTATTGTTACCCACCCATAAAACATTAAATAATTATGGATTAGGCATTGATGAGGTAAATCGCCATATTTGGGTGTTGTAATTACAACAGTTTTCCTTTGTATGAAGGACAAAGCTATGGGTTTTGAGGTAGGGGGAGGAGAATAAAAGCTTATCTGAACCGTATTGTGCCTTAACCAAGATGTACCTCAAGTTAAAAAATAAACTGCTGTAAGTGCTGCATTCCTGGCAAGCTACAACAAGTGCTAAGGAGCAAGCGCTACGCGAAAGTCTTTCTCTGGGTAATTTCGCTGGATTCACCCTAACTCAGCAACACTATAGCAATCCTATCTGATTTGTGAAAATTCGCAGTATCCAGATTCCTTCTTTAAGAAGTCGGGGATCTAACTTTTCACGAATGATTTAGGATTGCTATAGTTGCTGAGTTAGGGTATTTATACTTTGACTATTAGCCAGACTTGATACAAAAGTAGACAGAAAGTATACGTTAATTTATACATTCCCGTAAACGCGATCGCAAACACACTCCTGACAGACTTGTAAGCATTACAAGACTGTTAATTAATAGCGATTGTGGTGTTAGTAACGCAAAAATACGTTGCGAATTCGTTACTGAGCTAAGTATATGTGTGTTTCCCTTTTTCAGCAAACTGACGTAGCGTTTCAGCAGCAAGGAAATAAATTTGCAGTGAATTGTCGGGGGTAATTTGCGAAACTTGACTTCAACACCTTCTGGCTTCTGTGCTGAACCACTTGCACAAGGCGAGGCAGTTACAGTAAAAGGGAAGTTTTTCTTTATTAAGGATAAAAAGTTTTTTCTTAAAGGAGTTAGTTACGGCCCTTTTTGCATCGGTAGCCACGGTGAGTCTTTTCCAGAAAAATCAGTTGTGGAAAAAGATTTCGCCTTGATGGCAGAAATGGGAACTAACTGTCTGCGTACCTATACTGTTCCACCTGATTGGCTTTTGGATCTAGCTGCAATCTATGGACTGAGGCTGTTAATTGGTATACCTTGGTCTCAGCATATCGCCTTCCTCGACTCTTCTGCTGTAAAAGGAGAAATCCGTAACTGCATTGCTGAAGGTGTTAAAGTTTGCCGGGGTCATCCCGCCACCTTTGCCTATTTGGTAGGCAATGAGATTCCTCCAGATATTGTCCGATGGCATGGAGCAAAACCAGTTCGGGCTTTTATTAAAGAGTTAATGGCGGTAGCAAAAGACAGCGATTCCGAAGGTTTGGTGAGCTATGCCAATTACCCCTCTACAGAGTATTTAAATATTGACTTTACTGATTTCTCATGCTTTAACGTTTACCTGCATCGGGAAACAGATTTTCGTCGCTACCTCTCACGACTCCATAACTTAGCTGAGGATAAACCTCTTGTGCTGAGTGAGTTTGGCGTTGACTCAATGCGTGAAGGAACCCAAGCCCAAGCCGAAATTCTCTCTCAAAAGCTGTCATCTAGTTTTGAGATGGGAGCAGCCGGGACAATAATATTTTCTTGGACAGATGAATGGTTTACCGGCGGATATGCCATACAGGATTGGGCTTTTGGTCTAGTTGACGCCGAACGGCTCAAAAAGCCCGCTTTTGAGACAGTTCAGCAGTATTACACAGCGCCTCTACCGCCAGCGCTACCTGAGTATCCCAAAGTCTCAGTGATTGTATGCGCGTACAATGCTGAACGCACGATGGATAGTTGTCTAGCTTCTCTCAAAGAACTGAATTATCCCAACTATGAGGTCATTGTAGTTAATGATGGATCGAGCGATCGCACTCTCGAAATTACTCAGAGTTACGACTATGTACGTTTAATTAGCCAAGAAAACAAGGGATTAAGTGTCGCCCGCAACGTTGGTATGGCCGCCGCAACTGGCGAGATTATCGCCTATACCGATTCTGATTGTATGGCAGATCCAGACTGGCTCACCTACCTGGTCGCCAAGTTTCTCTCCTCTGATGTCGCTGCCGTCGGTGGGCCAAACTTATCTCCCCCGGAGGACTCTCTTGTTCCCGCCTGCGTTGCTGTCTCTCCCGGCGTACCTACCCACATACTTTTGAGTGATGAGGTAGCCGAACATATTGCTGGCTGCAACATGGCTTTTCGTCGGGAGGTTCTAGAAGAAATTAACGGCTTCAACCCAATATTTCGGACTGCTGGTGATGATGTCGATATCTGCTGGCGAGTGCAAGATCAAGGTTACACCATTGGCTTTAGCCCAACGGCAATCGTATGGCACTTTCGCCGTAACACAGTAGCTGCCTATCTCAAACAGCAGCAAGGTTATGGCAAGGCAGAAGCACTCGTTTATTTTCAGCATCCCTACCGCTTTAACCTTCTGGGACAGCCTTCTTGGTTAGGGAGAATCTACGGAGATTTATCTACATTTCTTCGTATTGGTCAACCAATTATCTACTCCGGGGTGTTTGGTCGGGGTCTGTTTCAAACCTTGTACGAGCCTTCTTCCTCTGTCATATCTTACCTGCCCCTGACATTGGAGTGGAATGTCGCAGCTTTAATCCTATTTGTGTCTGCGCTTTTGTCTGGCGATCGCCCGTGGTTGGGTGTAGTAATGTTCCTCATCTCTTTTAGCTGGTGTGTAGCTGGTGCTATACAAGCGCGGATTGACTCTCGTTTTCTCAAAAGAAGGGCACGGTTGCTTGTGGCGCTACTGATTTACTTGGGGCCGATTGTACGTAGTATAGAGCGCTACAAATGGCGAATCAAAGAACTTAAGCAAGCCGAGCCGATGAAGTTTGATGAACTGTAAATAAAAATAGAAGCATTAAAAAAATGACTCAAACACTAACTCAAGCAGATTTAATTCAGTTTGATTCGCCAGCGCACAGAGTACATATTTCCTGGCGCGATCGCGCCTATGAGTTGTCCTATTGGACAGATGCAGGAATAGAGAAGGAGAATCTGCTGCAAAAGGTAATGGATTTACTCCTGTCTTGCAAGTATTTCATTGCGATGGATCAAGGCTGGAGCGACTGGGATTTAGAGATTTACCAGGGAATTTGGTCAAAAGTTCAGCTGAAAGTATGCACTGAAAATCATGGAGGTAACAAAAGAGTTTTGAGGGTGCGGTGTGCCCTGA
Source organism: Nostoc sp. UHCC 0251 (assembly GCF_034932245.1). Classification (NCBI taxonomy): domain Bacteria; kingdom Bacillati; phylum Cyanobacteriota; class Cyanophyceae; order Nostocales; family Nostocaceae; genus Nostoc; species Nostoc sp. UHCC 0251. Next base: position 15,405 of record NZ_JAYGHD010000312.1, on the reverse strand, counting down.
GAATGTCACAGTTAGCCATTATGGCTATAGTTGGCTATTGTCTGTTCGCAATTGTGGCGATCGTTCTGGGAATGCCAGAAGTAGCAACGGTCACAATTGCAGCAGGTATGCTCAACACCGCATTCATCTTATATCAGAACTTCCAGTTGGGGCGTATTCTCTATCAAGTACTGGAGATTATTGCCAAAAAAGTATACTTACTGCCAATACAACCCAACAGCAACAATTCGGTCGCACAAAAGCCATGACTAATACCAATTCTCTAAAATAAGGCAACAGATGTAAGCAAGGATTGCCTTGCTGCATTTAAATTTCTCAATTGCGAATTGCGAATTGCGAATTGCGAATTGCGAATTGGTATAACGTCTTGGTACTCCAGTAAGCAAATGGCCAGACGGGAGGTAAATCTGTAAGTGAGGCAAGAGATCAAAGCAATAATGCATCGATACGGGCAGATGCTCCGATATCCACTGCGCCAGTGGCGCGCCATAATCACAATCCTCGGTCTCACGGCTGGCGCTTCAGCCACCGCCACACTTCAACCTTGGCCAATGAAAATCCTGGTGGATTATGCTTTTGGACAGGCAGTCATCCCCCCACTGATTCGCTCATTCTTGGGGACTTTTAACTTGGGGTTCACACCGCCGCTACTAGTCGTTGTCGCCGCTGTTTGTAGCCTTGGACTTTATGCTCTAAACGCTATCCTAGAAACTAGCCTCAACTGGGCCTGGAGTGCTGCCGGGCAAAGCATGGTCTACGAACTGGCCCAGAAACTGTTCTATCGTTTGCAACGCCTTTCACTGCTGTTCCATAGCCAGCGGACTGTCGGTGATTCCCTCAGCCGTCTGGCTGGAGATACCTATTGCGTTTACACCTTGAGCAGTGCTTTGCTGATTTCACCTGTGCAATACCTGCTAACGCTAGCAACTATTAGCATCGTCGCCTGGAATTTGAGTCCTTTACTAACACTGCTTTCGCTTTTTGTAGCACCATTGATGGGCGGTTCAGCCCTTGTTTTTGGTTCCCGACTCAAGCGCCGGACAAAACTTAACCGCGAAGCCCAGTCCCGCCTCACCAGCTTTGTCCACCAAACGGTCACAGCAATTCCCATGATTCAGGCATTTGGTAGAGAGAGTTACAATACTCGGCAGTTTGAGCATTTAGCGGCAGACGCAGTTGTTCTCTCACAACGCGAAACTCTGCTCAAGAGCGTTTACGGTGTGGCAAATGGTACTGTGACAACGATTGGTACTGCGATCGTTTTGTATGTGGGCGGGCAGCAGGTGTTATTGGGGGCTATGAGTATCGGTAGCCTCCTCGTCTTCTTAGCATATTTACAGTCTATACAAGGAGCATTTAAGGGTCTGTTTGGCATCTATGGGAGTCTGAAGTCTGTAGATGCCAATATAGATAGAGTGTTAGAGGTTTTGGATGCTAAAGATGGCGTGCAAGATGCCCCTAATGCCAGACCATTGCCAGATCGTCCGTTGGGAGGACGCGGACACGTATGTTTAGAGAAAGTCACCTTCGGTTACGAACCGAATTATCCCGTCCTCCAAGAAATTACCCTAGAAGCGCGACCGGGAGAAACGATCGCACTAGTAGGCGCGACAGGTGCTGGTAAGAGTACACTGGTTTCCCTGATTCCCCGCTTTTTTGACCCTTGGCAGGGACGAGTTCTCTTTGATGGGGTGGATGTCCGAGATGTGCAACTGAAAAGCTTGCGCGATCAAATTGCTCTGGTGCTGCAAGAGCCGTTTTTGCTGCCCCTTTCGGTGGCGCAGAACATTGCCTACGGGTGTCCAGAAGCAAGCCTAGAGAAGATTGTTGCAGCAGCCAAAGCCGCCAAGGCAGACGACTTCATCCAACAGTTGCCCCAAGGGTATGACACCCTGATTGGTGAAAGAGGAGGACTCCTCTCTGGAGGACAGAAACAGCGAATAGCGATCGCCCGCGCCCTGCTCAAGGATGCGCCAGTGCTGATTCTCGATGAACCTACTTCTGCCCTGGATGCCCAAACTGAGAATTTACTGTTGGAAGCTTTAGATCGCCTGATCGCAGGCCGGACTACATTTATCATTGCCCATCGACTTTCAACGATTCAACGAGCAGATCGGATTGTGGTTCTGGAGCAGGGAAAGGTTGTGGAGATGGGAACGCACCAAGAGTTGCTGGCTGTCTCTGGTTTCTACCATCGTTTGCACTCCTTGCAGTTTTCCAAACCGCCGCAGGAGGTCGTTTTATGAAACGGTGGTGGCTGCGACTAGCACGTTACGCCCTGGTTCGTTGGCGCGGACTCACCTTTGTCATGCTGCTAATGCTGATTAATGTCGGGCTGAATGTACTCAAACCCTGGCCTTTGAAGTTGATCGTTGATTGCGTCCTGAACAACCAAGCGCTGCCAAATAGCGTTGTTTGGCTCAAAACCTTGCCTGGCAGTGAATCCAACGTTCAGTTGCTCGGTTGGTTAGCAGGTGCCACAATCGTTCTATTTTTATCTGGTGAAGGGGTTCGGCTGATCCAGGAATATGTTGGAGCTGGTGTTGGCAGCCAGATGGTTTATGACTTGGGAGCAGCACTGTTTGATCGCTTACAGCATCTTTCTTTGAGATTCCACAACCAACAGAGGGCTGGCGATCTTGTTAGGCGAGTCATGACTGACAGCATGTGTATTCAGAATCTGGCGATGGGGGTTTTTCTGCCCGTGCTTACTTCTGTGGTGAGTTTGGTCGCAATGTTCGCCGTGATGTGGCAGATTAATCGCTTCCTTTCACTGCTCTCATTAATGATTGCTCCTTTAATAATGTTACTAATTTGGGTTTTTAACCAGCCCATGACTGAACGAACCTATCAGTATCAACAATTTGAAGGTGAGATCGTGGCGTTGAGCGAGCAGACCCTGACAGCGTTACCAATTATTCAAGCATTCGGACGTGAAACACACGAAGATGAGCGCTTTCACGACCTGTCTCAAAAAGCCCTCCGAGCTTATGTACGCTCTATCCTCGCCCAAATGCAATTCAAGGTTGGGGTGGGAGGAGTAACCGCAGTTGGAACAGCAGGAATCATGGGTTACGGTGGCTTTCAAGTTCTAGATGGGTCACTCTCAATTGGTTCTTTATTAGTCTTCCTCTCCTATCTCGCATCCCTGTACGTGCCGATGGCGACTCTGGCTTATATATCGTCTAGTTTTGCGACAGCGGCAGCTAGCGCTCGGAGAGTTCTAGAGGTTTTGGATACTCAAGACGGGGTGCAGGATGCCCTTGGTGCCAGACCATTGCCTACTCATCCAACGGGAGCGTGCGGACATGTATGTTTAGAGAAAGTCAACTTCGGTTACGAACCTAACTATCCCGTCCTCCAAGAAATTACCTTAGAAGCGCGACCAGGAGAAACGATCGCACTCGTAGGTGCAACGGGTGCTGGCAAAACTACCCTAGTCTCTCTGATTCTGCGTTTTTTTGACCCCTGGCAGGGACGAATCCTCTTTGATGGGGTGGATGTACGAGATGTGCAACTGAAAAGCCTGCGATCGCAAATTGCTCTAGTATTGCAAGAGCCGTTTTTGCTGCCGATAACTATTGCTGAGAACATTGCCTATGGCTGCTTTAATGCTAGCCGCGAAGCGATCGTCAAAGCTGCCCAAGCTGCGAATGCTGACACCTTTATTCAACGATTACCCCAAGGGTATGACACGGTAATTGGTGAGCGCGGAGCCACACTTTCAGGAGGCGAGAAACAACGGTTAGCGATCGCCCGCGCCCTCCTCAAGGATGCTCCAGTGCTAATTCTGGATGAACCCACCTCCGCCCTGGATGCTCAAACCGAGTTTCTCTTGCTGGAAGCATTAGAGCGACTGATGGCAGGACGGACTACGTTTATTATTGCCCATCGCCTCTCGACAATTCAACGAGCCGACCGAATCGTAGTTTTGGATCGGGGGAAAGTAGTAGAGATGGGAACTCACGAGGAGTTGCTAGCAGTTAGTGGTTATTACAAGAGATTGTATAAATTACACTTCGGCTCAACACAACCAGCATCAGTTTAGAAACTTCAAGCATTTTAAAACAGGTAACTACAGCAATTGTCAAAAATATCCGAGGATTAAAACACTGACTTATTGATTAATTTTATTACGAAATTATACCCATTTTCCAAAACCTAACAACCCATCTTGATTCGCATTACAACATGCAGCGCTCCCCTGAAATTGTGAATGATTTAACCAACCAGCCACCCGATTGCCAAACAATAGCTCTTCCACCCAATGTCCAGGTGGGACTCAACAGTATTATCAACCATGATGAGCGCTGTTTTGCTCGCTTTCAGAGCCGCGTCAACCCGGCGCTGCTCGTCGGAGAAAACTGCACGTTGGATTATGTCCACTTTGCGTTGGGCAAAGCTGCTAGGGTTGAAATTGGAAACTATTGCTATTTGACTAGTGTCATCCTGCTTTGCGAACAAGAAATTTGCATCGGCAACTATGTGGTTTTGGGATGGAATACCACGATCGCTGATACTGACTTTCATCCGATCGCACCAGCAGAAAGAATTGCAGATGCGATCGCCTGCTCTCCTCTAGGAAAAGGACGCCTCCGCCCTCCTGTGATGCGCCAGCCGGTGATTATCGAGGATGATGTTTGGGTTGGCCCCAATGTCACGATCCTCAAAGGAGTTCGCATCGGTGCGGGAGCTTGGATTGAGGCTGGGGCATTGGTGACACGGAATATACCGCCCCGTAGCAGGGTGATGGGCAATCCAGCCCAGGTGATTGGGGAGGTAGAAGCCTAATGGATGCCACACGAACATTACCTTGGGACTGGTATCCGGGAACAATTCCCGACAATGTTGTTTTAGGAGACGACACTTATATTGAAACTAGTCTCAGCTTTAAACTTTACCGCAGCCAATTGCCAGTAGGACTACGATTGGGTAAAGGTTCTGCCGTATATAAAGATACTATGTTCGACCTGGGTTCCCGCGCTCAGGTAAAGGTGGGGGAATACGCATTGATTCACGGTGTCCGCGTCGTCTGCGATGCCGAATTGAAGATTGGCAATTATGCTTTAATCTCCTGGCAAGTCGTCCTCATGGATACCTACCGCTTACCATTCGACATTGCCAAGCGACGAAAAATTTTAGAACGAGCATCGTGTCAACTTTCTCAATTCTCTAACGCCGATGTCCCAGCCCAACCAATTTGGATTCAAGATAACGTCTGGATTGGATTCGATTCCTGTATTTTGCCAGGGGTAACAATCGGTGAAGGGGCGATCGTTGGTGCGCGATCTGTTGTTAGCCAGGATGTTCCACCGTATACCGTTGTGGCTGGCAATCCTGCCCGGATCGTTCGGCAGTTAGAGACAGGAGGCAGGAGGCAGGAGGCAGAAGGCAGGAGGCAGAAAGTAGGAGGTAGCGAGTATGAATCGTGAACTTCCCACTAAGGGAAAAATTATTGTCTTTGGGATTTTGTTTTGGTATCCCCTAGCAGGAGTAACTTATCAATTTCTCCACTATATGCTTGGGCTGCGTCAACTCGGCTATGATCCCTACTACATCGAAGATTCAGGACGCTGGGTTTACAACCCCCTAATTAACGACTTATCTCCAGACGCTACTGAGAACATTAAGCGAGTCGCACCAATTTTGGAGGCCTATGGCTTTAAAGAGCGTTGGGCATTTCGCGGCCACTATCCAGGGGGTGAGTGTTATGGGATGAGCGAAGCCCAAATCCTCAACCTATATAAGGAAGCAGACGCATTTTTGAATGTAACTGGCGCTCAAGAAATCCGTGAGGAGCATTTGGCTTGTCGTCGCCGCATCTATGTTGAGTCCGATCCAGTTGGATCTCAGATACGGGTTGTTCACGGAGACAAAACCTTAATTACCGATCTGGAAGCCCATGATACACACTTTAGCTTTGGGGAAAATCTAGGTGCGCCTGATTGTGGAGTCCCAATTTCCCGCTTTCAGTGGTTGCCGACTCGTCAACCGATCGCAACAGACTTGTGGCAAACGTCAGATAACACGGCAGGCATAGCTTACAACACCATTACCACCTGGGACAACAAGGGAGGTAAAGATATTACCTATCAGGGTGAAACCTATTACTGGCGAAAGGCACGCGAGTTTGAAAAATTTATCGATCTGCCGCACCAGCGCTCAGTGCAATTTGAGATTGCGGCTGCTGATGTAAGTCAGGATGTCCGATACCTGCTGCAAAAACACGGTTGGAGTCAGGTAGACTCAATTGAACTCTCCCAAAATCTGAATTCTTACCGCAATTATATCCAGCGATCGCGCGGTGAATTTACTGTAGCAAAAGATCAATACACGCGACTGCATAGTGGTTGGTTTAGCGATCGCTCTGCCTGCTATTTAGCAGCAGGGCGTCCTGTAATCACCCAAGAAACAGGGTTTAGCAAGTTCTTGCCCACCGGGAAGGGATTATTTGCATTCAACACTATGGAAGATATTGTGGCGGCAGTGGATGCGATCGAAAGCGACTACGAAGGCAATTGTCAGGCTGCCCGTGAAATTGCCTCAGAGTACTTTGCCGCAGAGAAAGTGATTGGCAGTCTTATGGAACGAGCGGGGTTATAAGCATGGCACGCATTGTTGTTTGCGGATATATGATTCGACATCCAGTAGCTGGCAATCTCTTAGCCTACTTTCACTATGTCTTAGGGCTACATCATCTGGGACATGAAATCTTATACTTAGAGGAAAGCGGCTGGCCTGAGTCTTGCTATAACCCCATCGCCCACAATTACACTGATGACCCCGGCTTTGGACTTCACGCAGTACAAAAGCTCATACACAATTATGGCGTGAATGCAACAGTCTGCTATGTAAATCGGGATACAGGAGATGTCTACGGTGCAGATTGGCAAGAAATAAAGCAGATGCTCAAGACAGCGGATTTGCTATTGAATATCGGTGGAGTTTGCTGGCTACCTGAATTTCTTTTGTGCAAACATCGAGTATTAATCGATATGGACCCATTCTTTACCCAGATTGGGACATTCGCTGCCGAGGGGCGCAATGAATATCACGCCTACTTTAGTTATGGCGTTAATATTGGACAACCCAATTGCGGTATACCGAGTGATGGAATTGAATGGCTCCCCACTGTACCGCCTGTTGTGCCAGAGATATGGAAAAGCTCGATAGTCATTCCCGAAGATAGTTGCGAAGAACGCGCAGATTTACCATTCACGACAATTGCCAATTGGAATGCTTATGGAGGCGTGACTTACAAAGGTGAGCATTATGGACAGAAAGATCGGGAATTCATGCGCTTGCTAGAACTCCCTAGCTACTGTTCGCAAAAACTCGAACTTGCTCTTGCTGGCAAGGATGCAGAAATAGCAGAGGTTACAAAATCTCTACAGGCAGCAGGCTGGTTAATTCGAGATGGTAAGGAAATTAGCGCTAGTTTGTCAACCTACATAACTTATCTGACTAGCTCCCGTGGGGAGTTTAGCGTTGCCAAACAAGCTTATGTCAAAACCCGTAGCGGTTGGTTTAGCGATCGCACTGTCTGCTATCTCGCTGCTGGTCGTCCCGTCATTTTACAAGATACCGGATTTAGCGATTGGCTGCCGACGGGGCAAGGTGTGCTGGCGTTTTCATCCTTGGAGGAAGCTGTCGGCGGTATCGAGCGCGTCAATGCAAATTATCAGTCTCACTGTCAAGCAGCAGAGGAATTAGCCGAGCGATTCTTCAGTTACAAAGTGGTGCTACCTCGACTACTGGAGACAGTTTTAAATATGAACACACCTTATCTATCTCCATTTCCAGTCTGACTGCCTATGGAGAACGAGAAATCATCAGCTAATACATCTAATTAATTAATAAATTTAAAATAGGATGATTATAATTTTTGCTAGTGCTATCGGTCGATTTCCCATAGGGGGCAACGCCTGGTCTGACCTGCAATACCTTCTGGGTCTGCGTGCCCTTGGACATGATATTTTCTATTTGGAAGAATGTGGATCGATGTCGTGGGTTTACAACTGGGAAACCGAGCAAATCACGACGGAGTTAGACTATCCGACAAATTATATTAAAAACTGCCTAGAACCGCTTGGTTTTAAGAACAAGTGGATTTACCGAACTGACGAGCATTCAGTCGGAATGGAGATTGACGAGTTTAAAGACATCTGCAATAAGGCTGATTTAATGATTGTCCGTGGCTCACCACTTGCTGTTTGGAGAGATGAGTATGGATGGCCGCAGCGCCGCATCTATATTGATGCAGATCCCGGTTTTACTCAGATTAATATTGCTAGCGGTAATTCGGAATTATTACAGACGATTGAACGTTGCGATCGCCTGTTCACGATTGGGCAACGCATTGATGCCCAAGACTGTCTTATCCCCGCAAACGGTAGAGATTGGCTAAAAACATTACCTCCAGTAGCACTGCCTTACTGGCCAGTAATTGAAGACAATGACACCACCCACTTCAGTTCGATTATGCAGTGGCACAGTTATCGGGAGGTAGTATACGAAGGAATTACCTACGGCAATAAGGATAAAGAGTTTTTAAAGTTTATTGATATACCGCAACTCACCAAACAGCAGTTTCGGATTGCATTGAGCGGCGGCTTTCCTGATGAACTATCGCAGTATGGCTGGGAGGTGATTCCCGGATGGCTTGCGTCCTTTACACCAGAGTCTTACCAGAAATTTGTTCAAGCATCCCGTGCTGAGTTTGGAGTCGCAAAACAGGGTTATGTTGCTACCAAAGGTGGCTGGTTTAGCGATCGCAGCGTCTGTTACCTAGCTTCCGGCAGGCCAATTCTAGTTCAAGACACAGGCTTAAGCGATTGGCTAGCGATCGGAGAAGGACTTTTAATCTTCCAAGACCTCTGTGAGGCGATGAACGGTGTCCACACGATCAACTCTAACTATGAAAAACATAGTCATGCCGCACGGAAGATTGCGGAAGATTATTTTGACTCCCATAAAGTTCTGTCCTCGCTGCTAGAAGCAGCCATGAATTAATCATCATGATTCAATTTAGGAATATCAATATGCCAACAGTCACCATTGGATTTTTTCCTCGCGAACAGTTCTCATTAGCTGCGGAATCTTTGCAGCGAATTTTTGACTACACGCATATTCCTTTTAATTTAATTGTGATAAATTGCAACACTCCTGAAGTTTACTGGAAGCAAATTGAACAGGTGCTTGCGGAGCGTAGCAATGTCAAAGTCATTTATAAAGATTATTATTTGATGCCTAACCAATCAAGAAATCTGGTAATTCAGGAATCTAACCCTAATGATGATTTCTTGTGTTTCATCGAGAATGATGTTCTCGTAGAAGAGAATTGGCTATCTTATCTCATCCAGGCTTGCGAAGAACATCCAGCCGATGTGGCCATTCCCCGTATTATCGAGGGCGGTTTGGGTGCAACTAAAATTCACTGGGACCCAAACTTAGGACAGGTTCATTCAATACAAACGACGGATGGGATCAAGTTGGAAATTCTGCCAGCTACAGGCGATCAACAGCTCGATCAAGGTTGCCATCGCCGAAAGATAGAGTTATCTGGAGAGGTTCATTGTCAACTTTACCGTCGAAGTGTTTTCGATCGAGTCATGCCTTTTGATGATGTCGTCTATTTAGATTGGATTGATTCTAGTATGGCTTTGTATAACTCTAACATTCCAGTTGTGTTTGAACCTAAGTCTGTTATTCATTTCTGGCATCCTTTTCCTCCAGAACGTGATAACCTCGATTATTTCTTTAAAAGATGGGATATTCAACAAGCTGCCAAGGAGTTAGATGAGATTCAAAAAAAGTGGAATTTAGCTCAAATGACGGCAGATTTATATTTCGTGGAAGAGCGCAATCGCATTGGCCATCTGTATGAGTTGAGGGAGGAACTGAAGGCTGTAATCTCAGCAGAAAAATCTTTCATCTTAGTCGATGAAGATTGCCTAAATGGCAACAAAATCATTGAAGGTTTTCAGACTATTCCCTTTACTGAACGCAACGGACATTATTGGGGAATTCCCACAGATGATAATGTGGCAATTCAAGAATTTGAGCGATTGCACCAAACTGAGGTATATGCAATTGTCTTCTTTTGGACGGCTTTTTGGTGGCTAGACTACTTTACTGGATTTCATGACTATTTGCGTCAAAAGTTTCCTTATTTATTAAAAAACGATTATGTAATTGTGTTTGACTTAGGATAAAGGGAAAAGTATATGCAAAAAATTCTAGCCAGTATTATTATTACCAATTATAACTATGGATCTTTTCTGTCCGAGGCAATTGAAAGTGCCCTGAATCAAATCTATCAGCCTACAGAAATCATCGTAGTTGATGATGGTTCAACCGATAACTCACAACAAATCATTGCCAGTTATGGAGAAAAAATTGTTCCTGTCTTAAAAGATAATGGTGGACAAGCATCTGCATTTAATGCTGGTTTTGCTATTAGTTATGGTGAGGTTATATGCTTCTTGGATTCAGATGATGTTTTGCTACCGAGTGCTATTGAAAGAGCAGTTAAAAGCTTGTGTGACGATCCAGATGCAGTTAAGGTTCATTGGCCCTTGCGTGTGATTGATATTAATAGCAACTTACTAGAAAAAGTTGATTGTGAAGGTATTTTACCAGAAGGTAATTTGTACAATGAGCAGCTTAAATATGGTTTAGAAGGTCATACTTTTCCACCTACTAGCGGTAACGTTTGGTTACGCAGCTATTTAGAGAAAATCTTACCTATGCCTGAGACTAACTATCGATTAAATGCAGAGTCATACCTCGGCTTTTTGGCTCCTTTTTCCGGCAGTATCAGGCGGATTAATGAGTATCAGTCGTTATACCGCATTCATGGTCATAATGGCACAAACAAGCGTACTTATAGCTGGCGACTTAGCCACTATTATTATGAAGAGAAAGTTCTACGGGAATATTTACACAAACAAGGCATTAAAGTTAATGATGCATTTGAATATAAAGAAGATTCTTGTCACAAATATCTTCAGAGGATGGTCGAGTTAGGTAAAGAGTTAGGCTCTTTGATTGCACAAGGGCAGAATTATATTTTGGTTGACATGGACGAATTGGGTCATCATCAGCTACTTGAAAATTGCCAAGCGATCCCTTTTCTAGAAAAAGAGGGTGTGTATTGGGGGCCTCCTAGTGGAGATACCGTAGCAATTAAGGAATTTGAGCGACTGCACCGTGAAGGCGCAAGTTGCATCGTGTTTGCCTGGCCTGCCTTCTGGTGGCTTGACTACTATGCTGAATTCGTTCGCTATTTGCGTACTAAGTTTCGTTGTCTTTTGGAAAATGAACGCTTGGTTGTCTTTGATTTACACACTTTAGCTTGATGCTGCCTGGGCATGAATATGGAAACCAAAGTTACGATCGCAATCCCAACCTACAACAGGTCAAATTTACTCAAAACTAGTTTGCAAAGCGCATTGGCACAGGACTATCCAGATTTCCAGGTGCTTGTATTAGATAATGCTTCTGACGACGATACAGAGGCAGTTGTACGCTCATTCGCGGATTCACGAATTGTTTATGTACGCAACGAAGTCAATATTGGCATATTTGGCAATTGGCAGCGGAGTGTTGAGCTAAACACTAGCCCCTATCTCAGCATCTTATCGGATGATGATGTACTGCTGCCCAACTTCATTCACGAGTCTGTCCTAGCATTAGACAACCATCCTCATGCTGGTATGTCGGCTGCCCAAGCTGAATTTATGGACACTAATGGTGTTCTACTACAGGTAACAGGCACAGAATTTTCAGACAACTTGCCACAAGGGCTGATCGACGGTCTAGAGTTCATCCACCAAATTGTTGATGGGCGAAAATGGATTTTGCGTACCAGTGCAGTGATGTTTCGCGCTTCTGCCCTCAGGGCGGTTGGGGGATTCGACATCACGCACTCTAAGTACTTGCTAGACTTGAACCTATACTTGCGGATGGCGGTGCAATTCGATTTCTTCTTTATTGCCAAAGAGTTGGCTCAAGTCCGGTTTCACGTTGAACAGGATTCCCAGGTAAGCTTTCACTCCCTTAGTGGAACAGGAGCGCTGGCTGTGATGGCAGAACGTACTGATGCGATCGCTTTTTTGTTACAGTCACCGCGTGCAGAGGATGCATCTTATCGTCAGTGGCTAACAGAGCGCCTATTGCATATCAGTATGCGTCGCAGTGAGTTTACATCTCAACTAATACCCGCACTCAATCTTAGCTGGTCAGAACGGCAACAGATTGCCATTGAGGAGATCGCAGCCACGATTCCAGCAGGAAAGTGTTTTATTTTGGTTGACGAGAATCAGTGGAGTTCCGAGATTCTACCTCAATCTAATTTCCTTCCCTTCCTCGAACGCGACGGTGATTACTGGGGCGCTCCACCTGACGACCAAACTGCCATTCAGGAACTCGAACGAATGCGACAAGCGGGAGCAAGCTTCATAGTCATTGGATTTCCCGCCTTCTGGTGGCTAGATTACTACTCACAGCTACGCAATTATCTCAATTCAAATTTCCGTTGTGTTTTGCACAACAGCCGCCTGATTGTGTTCGATCTCTGGTCATGAAAACTGGACTTAATAACTTAAATATAAGCTTGTCTTTAAATTTCTTACGCGGGCGTTATTACCAAACAGAGGGTGAGTAGCAAGGATATGAAATATCAAACCAAAGTGACTATCGCCATCCCAACCTACAATCGCTCAGATTTATTAAAAATTAGCCTTCAAAGCGTCTTATCACAAGACTATTCAGATTTCCAAGCTCTGGTATTAGATAATGCTTCTACCGATGATACAGAAGCAGTCGTTCGCTCGTTTGCAGATCCGCGCATCACTTACGTGCGTAATGAAACTAATATTGGATTATTTCGCAATTGGCAACGAGCTATTGAGCTTAACTCTAGTTGCTATCTCAGCTTCTTGCCGGACGATGATATAGTACTACCTAACTTTATTAGCGAATCCGTCTTAGCCTTAGATAACCATCCAGATGTTGGTTTTTCAGTTGGCCAAATTGAAGTGATTGACAATAATGGTGCTTTCTTAGAAGACAAAAGCAGAAGATTTTCAAGTAACTTTCTAGAGGGGTTCATCGACGGATTAGATTTTGTTCACCAAATTGTTGACGGGCGAAAATGGATTTTGCTCTTTTGTGCAGCTGTCATGTTTCGCGCTGATGCACTGGCAGCAGTCGGGGGATACGACACGCCCCACTCTAAGTACTTGCTAGATTTAAACCTATACTTGCGGATAGCAGCGCAATTCGATCTTTTCTTTATACCGAAAACGCTGGCTCAATTCCGGTCTCACGCTGAACAGGATTCCCAGCTGAACTTCGGCTCTGGGGGAACAGGATCGCTGGCTGCGATCGCAGAACGTACTGATGCGATCGCTTATTTGTTACAGTCATCGCTTGCAGAGGATGCATCTTATCGTCAGTGGCTAGCAGAGCGCCTGTTGTATCTAAATATGCGCCGTAGTGAGTTGACATCTGAACTGATACCTGAACTTAATTTGAGTTGGTCAGAACGGCTACAAATTGCTATGCAGGAAATTGCATCTGTGATTCCAGCAGGGAAGCGTTTGATTTTGGTCGATGAAAATCAATGGGGTTGTGAGATGCTGCCAAAATTCGATGCTCTGCCCTTCCTCGAACATGAGGGTCAGTACTGGGGAGCGCCACTGGATGACGAAATGGGCATCCGGGAACTTGAAAGAATGCGTCAAGCGGGAGCAAGTTTCATGGTCATTGCATGGCCAGCATTTTGGTGGCTTGATTATTACTCTGGTCTGCAAAATTATCTCAGATCAAATTTCCGCCGCATTTTGGACAACAGTCGCCTCGTTGTATTCGATCTCTGGCTGCGAGATTCTCCAACGTTAATTATATCGCCAGAATAAAACCCCCTGCCCCCCGCCCACTTTGCGCTCGCTTGTAATTAACTGCAAACTCACTGGATCGAGTTGTCATGAACTGGAAATATGAAAAAGATAAATTTAATATCCCAAGTCGATGGCTAGCCTGGTCAGGAGTTTTAGCTTTAGCTAGCGCTGGCGGTTGGCTAACCTACTTCTTCGCTCTGAACCAACCTCCTGAACCAGTAGCAGTCCGTTTGCTAACTGTGGAGCGAGGTAATATTGAAACCACAATCAATGAAAGCGGTACTGTTGAGTTGCGCGAACAGCGGATTTTGAAGTCCCCAAAAGAGGGCGCAGTAGAACGAGTCATGGTAAAACCTGGTGACAGGGTAAAACTTGGTCAAGTGCTACTCACCCTGCGCTACCCTGAGCGAAAAATTGCTCTTGCCAATCAGCAGTTGGAAATTCAACGAGAACAACTCAACCTAGCACGTAGTCGCCAGAAAATTGTTGAAGCCCAAGAACGATTAACAGCCGAGCAACGACAACTCCAAAGGCTTACTCCCCTGGTGCGAGAAGGAGCTATTGCCCAACAACAAGCCCAAGCGCAGGAAGACGCGGTGCGCGTTGCTCGGGCTAGCCTGCGAGATACTCAAGCAGAGGTACGTACAACCGCCCTCAAAATTCAGACTTTGCAATTGGAGCGCCAACTTATTCAGCAGCAACTTCAAGATAATATTGTGACTGCACCATTGAATGGCGTAGTCTTGGGTGTCAATGTAGAGGACGGTGATGGAGTCGAGTTGCGTACTAATCTGCTCACCCTGGGCGATCCAGGAAAAGTACTAGTGAAACTCCAGCTTTCTACCCTCAACGCTGCTCAAGTCCGGGTCAACCAACTTGCCCGCATTAATGCGATCGGGCCTAATGCAAAGACTTTCTCTGGACGCGTGCAAAGCTTGTATCCTCAAGCAATCACTGCTGAAGACCAAAAACAAGACGGTAGCAGTCCAAAACAATCAGATCAACCAACAGTACCCGCAACGATTTGGCTTGATACTCCTATTCGTACACTGCTCCCTGGCAGTAGGGTAAATGTCGAGATTGTGTTGCAGCAACGGCAGAACGTAGTAGTTTTGAAGACGGATGCTATTGTGCGATCGGAAGCACGTCCTTTTGTATGGGTTCGGGATAGCCAAAATCAAGCCCAAAAACGCACCATTAATCTGGGATTAGAGGGGTTAATGGCTGTAGAAGTAACCTCTGGTTTGCAACCTGGCGAACAGGTCATAATACCGCCCTCTGAGTCGCAACTCAAGCCAGGACTGCCAGTTAAGGCAGGGGAGCAGGGGAGCAGGGGAGCAGGGGAGCAGGGTAGCAGGGGAGAAGTTGCAGTAAGTTTTTCCCCTCTGCCCCTCTGCCCCCCTGACTTTTCACGTTATCTAGAAAAGTCCACCAAAAACCTAACCTCCTAACCCCCAACTCGTCGCGGGAAGGGGGAAAATTCAAAGTCTCTCTCCTAAAA
>NZ_JAYGHD010000311.1:0-40168 GCF_034932245.1 Nostoc sp. UHCC 0251 | reverse complement strand
TCTAAGCGTAGCTATGCCGTAGGCTTTACGCTGCGCTATCTGCCTTTCTTGATAATGAATTCCCCACTTTCTGCCCTCAAAGCCGCGAAGAATGGCGGAAATGGTTAGAAGAAAACCATCGCACCTCTCTTGGTGTATGGCTCATTTACTACAAAGTAAAAAGTGGTAAACCGAGTGTTAGATATAGCGAAGCAGTAAAAGAAGCCTTATGCTTTGGTTGGATTGACAGTAAAGTTAAATCCGTAGATGAAGAACGTTATATGCAAATATTTACACCTCGAAAACCGAAAAGCGTGTGGTCAAAATTAAATAAACAATATATTGTTGCAAATTTCAACGCAGAGGATTGAGAGGTAGCAATTATTTCGCTACGAATTTAGGAGATTTCGTACTTAGTCCTGCCGAAACAACCCAAATAGGGGAGCGAGAATCACCCCAAAAACAAAACCACCGATGTGCGCCCAGTAAGCAACTCCACCAGTTTGCACGCTCATGTTAGCGGCTGTTTGCAGGGTAGCAAGACCGGAGATTACATTTTGTACAAAGAAAAGTCCAATTATTACTAATGCTGGAACTCTGATTGTGGTGATGAAAATCCCCAAAAAAACTAAGGTCATCACTCTTGCATGTGGAAAGCGGATAATGTAAGCACCTAAAACACCAGAAATTGCACCACTTGCTCCCAAGGAAGGAATTTCCGAATTCATGCCAATGAACCATTGGCACAAGGCAGCTAAAGCACCACACGCCAAATAAAAAATTAGATATTTGGCATGACCCAATCGATCTTCAATGTTGTTACCAAAAACCCAAAGAAACACCATATTTGAGATTAAGTGCCACCAACCACCGTGTAAAAATTGCGATGTAAATAATGTTGTCCACTCTGCACTCAAATTGGTAGTTAACTCTTGGGGTATTACTGCATACTGACTTAAAAACTGATTCAATTGTGCATTTGGCAGGCTCACCTCGTGAAGAAAAACTAAAATATTCATGCCAATTAACCCGTAGGTGAAATACGGGGTTATTCGCGCCGGATTTTCGTCGTAGAGGGGAAACACAGGTGTTTTTCCTAATTTATTGACTAACTGCAATATACAGCAGTTTTCTTTTACATGAAGTACAAAGCTACAGATTTTGAGGCAGGAGGCGGAAACTGTTTATATATCTGATTTTAATTTTCGCATTGTGTACCTCACTTAAAAAGCAAACTGCTGTAACTTGTAAAGCTAGCAGTTGCGAAGCTTAGGCAATTATCACCTTTTTAATTAATTAGCCTGATTAAAAGCCGATACCTGGAAGAATTATTGATACCAAGGTTCTTCCTGTGATTTATCGCTAAATAAACCCAACAATGGGCCAAGAATTGCCCCAAAGATAAACCCGCCTGCATGGGCCCAATAGGCGATACCGCCGCTTTCCATACCGATGTTGGTAGGTGTTTGGAGACTAGCAAGACCGTAGAAGGCTTGTTCGAGAAACCAGAATCCTAAAAAGAAATATGCCGGGACGCGGAAAGTCGGGAAGAAAAACCCTAAAGGCACTATACCGAGAACTTCGGCGTTGGGAAAGCGGAGAATGTAGGCTCCTAGAATGCCTGCGATCGCACCACTTGCACCCAAAGAAGGAATGCTAGAATCTTGAGCGAAGAACCACTGGGTCAAGGATGCCAAAACACCACAAGATAAATAGAACAGCAAATATTTGGCATGGCCTAACTTATCTTCAACATTGTTACCAAAAATCCAAAGAAACAGCATATTGCCTGCTAAGTGCAAGAAACCACCATGCAAAAATTGCGAGGTAATTAAAGTTGCCCATTCTGGCACTGGTTGATGTACAGAGATACCACCAAAACTTAAAGTCAGTTCTCGTGGAACTACAGCCGCAAGGTGTAGAAACCCATTTAATGCTTGGGGGGGAAGACTTGCTTCGTAAAGAAAAGCGAGGACATTAGCAGCAATCAGTCCATAAGTTACATAAGGCGTGATTTTTGTTGGATTATTATCTCTAATGGGAACCACGAGCGTTTTTTCCTGATTTTAAGATAGCAGTTACACAATACTGAATAATGCAAGTAGTTTCTTCTACCCCGTGGATGGATCTCGTTTTGAGACTTAAAAACCGAAAGCCAAAAATCCACCATCGACAGTGATACATTGCCCAGTAATGAAAGATGCCCCCGGCATACAAAGAAATGCCACTAAACCTGCTACTTCTTCTGGTTGACCAACTCTTCCCATAGGGGTTTGGGACAGAACTAATTTGAGAAAATCTTGATTATCGAGTACAGACTCGGTTAAAGGCGTGCGAATAGCCCAAGGTGCTACAGTGTTTACTCTAATATGATCTGACGCCCATTCAACTGATAGCGATCGCGTCAGTTGATTGATAGCCGCTTTAGTCATACCATAAGGAGCACCTGTGCGATTCGAGACTAAACCCGCTACAGAACTTATATTCACAATGCTGCTGTTTTCTCCATTTTGAAGCAGAGGGTAAAACAGACGGCACATCTCAAAAATTGATATCTGATTTGTCTGAATGATGAACTCATATTCAGCCGCTGTATAGTCTACTAGTTTTTTGCTAATATTCGTTCCCACATTATTAACCAGGATGTCTAATTTATCCCAGGTTTTGCTAACTTGCTCAAAGATGACTTGACGCCCATCAGGAGTGGAAACATCTGCCGTAATCCCATAAGCAGGCAATCCTGCTTGTTGCCAGAGAATTAATTGTTGGTCAACATCATGAGAATTTCGTGCCACAATTGTGACTTCTGCACCCAGAGATAAGAACTCATTGGCAACAGCTAGTCCAATGCCTTTAGTGGCACCTGTAACCAGTGCTTTCTTTCCTGTTAATGTCCAGCGTTGGCGTAGCCCGCCGTAGGCATCGCTCATTTGTAATTCTGCGGATTTTTTTATTTTAAAACTATTAATAACCTAAGAGTTTATCTTGCAAGTGCCCAATGCGATCGCCTTTTGTCGTAATGTATATGATCGCAACACCTAAACCATTCATCGCATCTGATTTCAATTGAATCGCTGACCAAACCCACTAGCAAATTCATGTTTTCTTTAAATTCTCTGGAAAATCAACTCCAGCGCTGGAACGAAACCATTCACAATCAGCCGAAAAATCCTAATGCTTACATTCGCCGGGGTATGGTTAACTTTCAACTGGCCAAGATTGATGAATCTATTCAAGATTTTGACATGGCAGAGCAGTTGGATGCCCGTCTTAAACCTTATCTCTGGCAACGTGGATTATCATATTATTACGCAGAGAGATTTGCTGAAGGCGCTCAACAATTTGAAATAGATTTGACTGTGAATGCTCAAGATGTTGAAGAGACAGTCTGGCGATATCTCTGCATAGCTCGTTCATTAGGCGTTGAAGAGGCGCGTAATTCTTTACTAATTGTAAAAAATGACCCTCGACGTGTTATGCAGCGCATATATGATTTGTATGTGGGGGATTGCACTACAGATGATGTTTTAACTGTGGGTCAATCAGAAGGGATAAAGGGAAATTTTTATAGTCATCTTTACTTGGGGTTATATTACGAAGCTGAGAATAATCTGGATTTAGCTCAGGAGTATATAGTTAAAGCTGTTGATAATTACAAAATTGATGATTATATGTGGTATCTGGCGCAGGTACATAAAAATCTGCGAGGATGGCAATAGTTTATACACATCTCCAGAAATTAATTATGCGTTACCTGAAACCCTTGTAGAGACGTTGCATTGCAACGTCTCTATATTCATTTTCGGAAATGTCTTATGTACTAATCAATACTTTTCGGTTAAGGGGGAAAGGGGAAAGGGAAAGGTTTTAATTCACCTTTCCCCCTTACCCTTTAACCTTTTCCCAGACCAAAAGAGAGATTGTTAGGCTTATCCGAAAAGTATTGATGTACTAATGTCCCAACATTCTATCGCGTAGGTACTTAATGCGATCGCCTGTAGCTTGACCAGTTTTTAGCCTGTGGAGGATGTAATGGCTCTTTGCTACTAGCTTCTGCGGCATATTTAACAGCTTTGTTCAATTCTTCTCGGCTCTGTTTAATCTCAAAAAAGCAATTTGAGACCCATCGCACTTGTACCAAATAGACCCTTGTTGATAATTTAGCGCACCTTTATACAGAAAAGGTATCAGTAGATTAGGAAACGTTATATATAGATTTCATGTGTGGCTGGATTTGACAACTAATTTTCTAAGTAAATATACAGTTATCTTCCGCAATCGATTTTTTGAATTACGTAATATTGCGCTTACAAAAACCTTTGTGAAATAACATAGTATATCCTCAAGACTTACCTGGGGACAAAAACATGTGATGTAGAAACTACAGCTGATCAAGTACGGCAGGAAACATTAACAGGCATAACTAATTTCGTAAATCAAGGTCATCCACTTCAATATGCTCAAGGGATGACAACTTCAATTATTTTTTAGACATACCCAAATTTAAGAAATGCCCAAATCCGTCTTTAAAACTGATTGAATGATTGAGTTTCACTGATAGATGAAACAAGCATTTTTTTACTCTAGACTAGGAACATAGCTGATGAGACTTAATGAATGGATTAACCAAAAGTTGTTGCCATCCATTTCTACTGAGTTAGATACAAAAAATAAACTTTCTGTAAAAGTTCAACAATCCATTAAATTGTCTATAGTCACCCAATTTTTTCCCCCAGATTATGCAGCTACAGGGCAGTTGCTCGAAGAGCTAGTGAAACAGTTAGGGGCACAAGGGGTAGATATTGAAGTTTTTACAAGTCAGCCAGGATATGCATTTAGCTCTCAGACGGCCCCAGCGGTTGAATCGGCTGATCAAATCAGAATTCAGCGATCGCGCACAGCCCAACTCTGGCCAGGAAGGATTCGTGGTAAAGCTATTAATGGGATACTATATACTTTACGGGCTACGCTCTATCTCCTAAAGGCTTGGCGTCGCAACAATATATTATTACTAACTACAGCTCCCCCATTTTTGCCAGTTATCGGATATTTGGCTCATTTATTGTTCCGATTGCCCTATGTATGCATACTTTATGATTTATATCCTGATATTGCGATCGCACTAGGTGTAATTTCCCAAGATAACTGGCTAGTGCGCTTGTGGCGTGATATCAACAAACAGGTTTGGTTAAATGCTAAGGCGATTATCGTACTTAGCCCAGCGATGAAACAACAGGTAGTAGCCCATTGTCCGGAAGTAGCTGATAAGATTTCTATAATTCACAGTTGGGCTAACCCAGAAGCGATCGTGCCCATCGCCAAGCAAGAAAACTGGTTTGCTTGGAAGTACAATTTAGTTAAAAAATTTACCGTACTCTATTCTGGCAATATGGGTCGCTGCCATGACATCGATACTATATTGGAAGCTGCCAAGCAACTGCAAGATGAGCCAATTCAGTTTGTCTGCATTGGTGGTGGTGCCAAACGTGAAGAATTAATCACGGAAGTAAATCGGTTAGGGCTGAAAAATTTTACGTTTTTACCTTACCAAGATCAGCAGGTGTTACCGTATTCCTTAACAGCTTGCGATCTCTCACTAGTGAGTGTGGATGAAACTACAGAGGGTTTGGTTGTTCCTAGCAAATTTTATTCAGGTTTAGCCTCTGGGCGACCAATAGCAGTAATTTGCTCCCGAACTTCATATCTCAAACAACTGGTGACTGAAGCTAATTGTGGTGGGACATTTGAAAATGGAGATAGTCATGGTCTAGCGCAATTTATTCGCTTTCTGAGTCGAGATCCTGAAATTGCAGAGCAGATAGGCCAAGCAGGTCGTCAGTATTTGCGATCGCATTTTACACCGAAAGTTATCTCTCAACAATACTTGCATGTTTTGCAGGAAGCACTATTATCTGATGAGGTAATAACTATGCCTCAAACGGATGTAAAGTAAGTAAACATATTGAAGTTAATTGAATATTCTTACAGTATTTATTAGGAGTTGGGCTTCGATGGTCTTATTGATCTCAGTCCCTCCAACATAGCCTTCCTTGCTCATAGGTGTTGTCTATACAGGAGGTGAAATTGCAGAAAAGGTGTGACCGAAATCGGAAACGTTCTAAACGACGGGCTATTTATTGCCCAATTCATAGCTGCTATATCGATAGCGTCAGTCAGAAATATAATATGTTTGCTGACCAAGCAGGTCAGTTACAGCAACGAGGTATGAGCCGGCGAAATGCCTTAATGTTAGTATCATCTCAAACCACAGTTCCTATACAAGGAGAATGGTTAGAAGCTTTTTGGTGTGAACATTGTCAGAAAACAACTTGGTATCACATTCGGAAGTGTGATGATGGTAGTTATGAAACTTCGGTAGCACCACAAGAACTATGGCAGCAAGTAAGCGGAGTGGTTGATTGTCTAGGGAACCCTTCTGTGGGCGAGTTTACTCGTAGGAGTGCCAAACAAGGTGGTTATCAAGGTCTTAGAGGTTTCCAGTTTGTGAGTTAAGTCTGAGAGGGTGTTTGAAAAGTTCTCTTTTTGGTATCAAAAGTTTTAGATCCCTCTAAATCCCCAATCAATTGGGGGTAAATTTCGGTTTACCTCTTTTTCAAAGTGTTTCTGGGGGATCTAAAAGTGCCTAACTAAAACCACAGGAAAACGCTTTTCAAACAACCTCTTAAAAATGAATTTCAAAATCAAGTTTTCTGCCAGTGGGTAGAGGGAATCCAACTAATACCAATTCTGTGTGAAGATGCACATAATAAGGCCCCTATGCAGTCCCCTCTTGGTGAGGGGGGACGGCATAGCCATAGGGTAAGTAAATATATGCAACTTCACAAAGAAACGGTATAAGGCGAAGAACAAGCTGGGGCAATAGGCGAAATTTAAGATGCAAAATGTAGTGAAAATGATGCTAGCAGCAAGCCCTAGATAGTTGAGTATAGTTGAAAATTCAACATCTATAACAAGAATACCAACAGTCAAAAAGATTGCCAGAAGTTTGTAATCGCTGTATTTACAAATCATTTCATGAAATATAATCTTTTACACCGCAAGGTTCAACAACCTTAATTAATAATGTTGACATCTAAAACTCAATACTGGGTTAAAACTCTAACTAAATTTGTTTCGGTTCAATTAATTGTACAAGCATTAGGATTCGCTAGTGGAGTTTTGATTATTCGTACTCTCAGCAAGGAAGAGTATGCCTATTTTACTATTGCTAATTCTCTGCAATCGACTATGAATGTTTTAGCAGATGGTGGAATTAGTAGTGGAATTTTATCTATTGGAGGAAAAGTCTGGCAAGAACGTTATCATTTTAGTCAGTTGATACGTACAGGGATGCAACTAAGATACTACTTAGGCTTTACTGCTGTAATTGTAGTCGGACCTATTCTTCTCTGGTTACTCATTAGTAATGGAACATCCTTTTTTTATGCCATATTAATTATTTTAGCAATTCTAATAGAACTTTATTTTTACTTAATTCAGGGTGTTCTAGGCATTGTTCCTCTCTTAAAATCTCAAATTCAACAAATTCAACGCCTGGACGCTATCTTTGCTAGTTCACGTCTATTATTTTTAGCAATTGCTGGGCTAACTTCAGCTAATGCTCTAATATATGCTTGTTGTTCAACGGCTGCATCTGGTTTAAGAACATTTTTTTTGCAAAGATGGAATAATAATTTTTTAGAAAAAGATGTTCCCATTAACAAAGAATATAGTCAGCAAATCAAAGGGAGTGTAAGGAATCTAATTGCCTATTCTATTTTCTTTTCTATTCAAGGGCAGATAACAATTTGGCTAATTAGTGTTTTTGGTCAAACCAAGAGCATTGCTGAAGTGGGAGCATTAGGAAGATTAGGAGTAATTTTTACGGTGATGACTTCTGTTGTAAGCAATATAATTGTACCTCGTTTTGCTAAATATGAGTCTTTAAAGTTACTAAAACCACGTTATTTTCAGGTTATGTTGATTTACACATTTTTATCTAGTATATTACTAGCTTTTTCAGCTACTTTCCCCCAACAATTACTTTGGATACTCGGCAATAAATATGATCATCTTCAGGAAGAATTATCCTTAGTTGTATTAGCCACTATGATTTCTGCTATTAGTTCTGTAGCATGGAGTTTAAATACTTCTAGGGGATGGACAAAAGATTCTTGGTTGATTATACCAAGCACAGTATTGACGCAAATTGTCTTATTGACTATTGTCGATGTGTCTAATGTAAAAGGTGTAATAATGTTTGGTTTAGTGTCTGCGTTGCCAACCTTATTAGTCAATATTTACATTAACTATAAAGGTTTTAAAAACCAATACAACAGAGGAAATTTTTTAAATGCTTAAACTTTTCAAGAAATCAATTGATACGCTTCGTTATGAACCTATTAGCGTCTTTATGAAAAGAGCTAAAAATAAACTTATTTATCTTTACGAGAAAAAGACTTTTCAACCATATCAAATCGAAAAAAATGTAGCAGGAGAAAGAATTAGCTTATATATAAGCGATCTTTTTGCCAAAAATTGGTATGATCGACCTGAATATCTTGATCACTGGACAGAGTTAGTATGGTTAAAAGAAAATGCTCTTAGAAAAGGTGACATTGTTGTTGATTGTGGCGCAAACATCGGATTTACAGGTATATTTTTTGCTAAATGTATAGGAAAAGAATCAAAAGTTATTGGATTTGAAGCTCTATCATCTAATGTTAATATGGCTCAGATTAATATTGATATCAATCAAGTCAATAATTTTGAAATTAGAAATCAAGCTGTTGGTTCTCATAATGGGATAGTAGAATTTACTGACTATCCTAACGGTTCTGTCGGTAAAACAGAAGGATTACAATTTATTAATGTACCTGTGATCACATTAGATGAAGTATTCTCAATAACAAAGCCAACTTTTTTGAAAATAGATGTAGAAGGATATGAAGTTGAAGTGCTAAAAGGCGCAACTGAAATACTAAAAACAAAACCTAAGTTGGATATTGAAATTCATTGTTCTTCCTTTTCTGATCGCTTAAGCTCCCTTAAAGAGCTTTTAGGACTTTTGCCATTATCTGAATATCAAATTTTTCTTCAGTTAATTACTAACGGAGAAATTGTACCTTGTGCTTTGGCAGATTTGAAACCTGAGTTACTTATTAAGCATGATAATTTTCATTTATTTGCACTTTCTAATAAATAGAGCTTGATTCAATAGAGAGAAATTTTTAAATCTAAAAATAGGTAAACTAATGGAAATTAAAAAGTGTGATCGCAAATTTAGATGGATGTCCAGCGTTAGCGGAGAGCCAGATATATTATCATCCTTAAATGAGCAAATGGCTTGGTTTTATGGGCAGCAAAATGGTCGTGAAATGTATCAATCGATGTTGAATACTCAAGAGGAAATTCCAACCGACTTAAACTCAGTACGTCATTTGATGCCCAAATATATTTGCGATCTGAAGCCGCAAACAATTTTAGAAATAGGTTGTGCTAATGGTCGTTTATATCGTCAATTACGTCAATATGGTTATCAAGGAGACTATAGTGGCATAGAAATGGCTGATTACATCATTCAGCAAAATAGCTATAAACATCCTGAAGCACATTGGCAATGTAGTACAGCTTATAGCCTTCCTTTCCCTGATTCATCTTTTGACATTTGTTTTTCACTTTATGTTCTGGAACATCTAGTTTACCCAGAACGTGCATTAAATGAAATGATGAGAGTAATCAAAGCAAATGGTTATCTTATATTAGTATTTCCTGATTTTATAGAATCTGGACGATTTGCATCTCAAAATTTAGGTTTTTCTCCCATTGCAACAGCATCTCAAAAATTACGCAAAGGAAAAGTTATTGATGCTTTAGTGAGTTTATATGATAGTAGAATCCGTTTACCAAAAGCCTTAAAAAGAACAGAAATGAGCATTGGGGATTTTCCTATCAATACCCGTCCCCTTTGTTTATCTTATCCATCTCTCATGCAAACTGATATTGATGCTATTTACATAGCTTCTAAAAAAGAAGTTCATTATTGGGCTACTTCACAGGGTTTTCAAGTTAAATACCCCTGTGGTACAGAGGATGAATTTGCAGAACAAGCTTTTATTGCTATCTCTAAAGTAAAATTATGAGTTTATTAAAAGCTCTAGGCTGGCAAATTATTTGGTATTACTACTCTTTAAAATTAAAATACCTTGGCAGTAATTCTCACATTCATCCTTCTAGCAACCTACATGGTTATACACAAAATATATCTATAGGAAACGATGTTTTAGTATGCCCTAATGTCATAATAGGTTGTGACAGTGGAAACTCTTTTATACGGATAGGAAACAATACTGTTATTAATCATTATTGTATGATATTAACTTATGGAGGTCATATAATAATTGGCGATTATTGTAACATAAATCCATTTTCTATCCTTTATGGGCATGGAGGTTTACAAATTGGTAATAATGTTTTGATTGCAGCACATACTGTAATTATTCCATCGAATCATGTTTTTGAAGATAAAAACAAATTGATTCGGCTTCAGGGTGACACAAAAAAAGGGATTGTAATTGAAGATGATGTATGGATAGGTTCTGGTTGTAAAATTTTAGATGGCCTTACTATCGGGAAAGGTGCAGTAATTGGTGCAGGTTCAGTAGTTACCAAAGATGTTGAATCCTATTCTGTGGTAGTTGGAGTACCTGGAAAAGTGCTTAAACGCAGAGATGAATGAATAAAAATATTATTTATTAAAAATAATGATGAGCGGTTCAAAACCCAAAATAATTGTAGTCACTCCAGTCAAAAATGAAGATTGGATTTTAGATCGTTTTTTATCTGTCACTAGCCAATTTGCTGATCTGATTATTATCGCTGATCAAAACTCGACTGATGGCAGTAAAGAAATTTGTAATAAATACCCAAAAGTTAAATTAATTGAAAATCAATTAGAACAATACGATGAAGCTAGCCGCCAAATTCTTTTGTTACAAACAGCTAGACAGCTAGTTCCTGACCATAAGATTATTCTAGCGTTAGATGCTGATGAAATTATGGCTGCTAACGCTATCCATACCATAGGATGGCAAACTATGTTGAAAGCACAACCAGGAACAATATTATGTTTTGAGAAACCTGACTTGTATTTAAAACCTGAGCAGTGTATTAGATATGATGTTGCTTGGCCACTTGGATATGTGGATGATGGAGTAGAACATCAACCGAAGAGAGTACATAGCATTAGAATTCCTATTCCAGATAATGCTCCAAGACTAGATATACATGACGTGAAAATTATCCATTATGCTATTACTCGTTTAACAGCACAATCATCAAAATGGCGAATGTATAGTGTGATAGAAAATATTTATAGAGTTAATCCTTTATTTAGAAGAAGAAAAAGTTATAGTTCTGTAAAAAATTGGACTCAAGGAGGAACTCTTCAAAAAGCTTGCTATGAATGGTTTGAAGGATGGGAGAGAAGTGGTATTGATATGAAAACAATAATTAATTATAAATATTATTGGCAAGATGTAGAAGTTATAAAATATTTTCACAAGTATGGTATTAAAAGATTTTGGTTAGATGATATTTGGAATTTTAATTGGGAGGCTTGCCGACTTTATGCTCAACAACAAGGAATTCAAGATATCCCATCAATTCCTATTCAAAAACCTCCTCTATTATTAAAAGTATTAATGGCAATCTTAGACCAAGTGTATACTTGTTTAGCTACAATAAAAAATATAGGACTCTCGATTTTTTATTAATTCTTAAAAAATATTATTTATTAATATGAAAATCCTTACGATTAGCAACTGTCCCCTCATTGAATCTCAAGGTTCAGGCTACATTATCGTTAATTTTACTCGCGGTTTACAACAACTAGGACATGAAGTTGATGTATTTGGACCAGAAGCCTATGAACCTTTCCAATTTCTGGGTGGACGCGCTAAAAGTTACCGACAAGCTCTTGGGATGCTTTTTTTTTGCTTACGTCAAATCAAGAAAAAAAGGTATGACATTATTGAATTTTATGGAGCAGAAGCATGGTTAACAATTTCAGTTTTACATCAGTTAAAAAATCGTTCTTATTTAATGATTAGTCACTCGAATGGGCTAGAAACAAATGTCTATGAAGTGATATCAAACTATGGGAAAGTATTAAACTATAATGCTGTAGTAAGAAAATGGTATCAACTTAATCAAAGTGCTTTGTTTAGCCAAGCTTTTACTAAGGTAGATGGAATCATTACAGTCAGTCAATATGAAAGTAATTATGCTTTAAAAAATAAATATCAAAGTTCATTAAATATTATTACTATTGAAAATAGTCTGTTGGATAACTACTTGAAAATCAATATCAGCTTCAAAAGAAAACCTATTATTGCTTACTGTGGAACTTGGCTAACCCGCAAAGGAATTCAAATAATAAAAAATGATATATCCAAAATTCTAACAGATTTTAGTAACTCTAGATTTAAATTAATTGGTGTAGGTAATAACTTTAAAAAAGAAGAAAATTTCCCTATAGAGATATGTAATAGAATCGAGGTTATTCCTTTTGTTGATAACAAGGATATACTAAAACAAATTTATCAAACTGTTTCTATTCTCATAATGCCTTCGATTTACGAAAGCTTTGGTTTAGTATCAGCCGAAGCAATGGCTTGTGGTTGTGCTTTAGTTGCCAATAAAACTGGGTTTGCAGCTAGTCTCAAGCATAGGGAAGAGGCCATGCTGATAGATGAACCACTTTCACCGTACTTATATGAAGCTGTGAAAGAATTATTACTCAATGAATCTTTGCGGATGAAAATAGCTCAAATGGGTTATGAACGAGTGCAAACTCTGAGATGGGATTTGGCAATAGATAAATTAGAAATGAGTTATTCACAATGGCTTGCAGGTTTTAAGGTGCTGAAGGATTTAGCCTAACTCTTGACTCATGTTTAAACCTCTGAAATTATAGTATTTGATAATGAATTATTTAACTGGTGTAACCGCTATTATCCCTAGACTACCTCCTGCAATTGATGGTGTAGGGGATTATGCGCTAAACCTAGCTCGTCAGCTTCGCCAAGATTTTAATATTCAAACTCATTTTGTTGTAGGTAATCCCACATGGAATGGCGGAGCAGAAATTCAGGGATTTTCTATTAGCCAAGTTAACGATCGCTCCCCTGATTCACTGCTAAATTTATTATCAACCGATGACTCGTCCAGTATACTTTTACATTACGTAGGCTACGGCTATGCTCAACGAGGCTGTCCAGTTTGGTTAGTCGATGGGTTACAGCGTTGGAAAAGTTCATTTCCAACGCGATCGCTCGTTACCATGTTCCATGAAATCTCTGCTTCTGGCCCTATATGGACAAGTTCTTTCTGGCTATCATCCTTACAAAAAAGTTTAGCAGCACGTTTGGCACAAATGAGCGATCGCTGTATAACTAGTAAACAAAGTTATGGCGAACTTTTGTATCAACTGAATCGTACTCAACAAACTGAAATTACTTGCCTTCCTGTATTTTCCAATATTGGAGAACCAGAATATTTGCCTACTCTACCAGAACGCTCTCAGCGACTAGTAGTTTTTGGCAGCCGTAACGCTAGGCTACAAGTCTACAATCAATGCCTCAAAGCCTTAGAAGCAACCTGCCAAAGTTTAAAAATTAATGAAATATTGGATATTGGTGTACCAATCGATTTGGAGATTTCTAAAATTGGGGAAATTCCTATCATAGAAAAAGGGGTGGATAAAGCTGAAGAAATTAGTAAAATTTTGCAGGATTCTATTGCAGGATTTTTAAACTTCCCTCCCCCTACACACTTAGCCAAATCAACTATTTTTGCTTCTTACTGCGCCCATAGACTAATTCCTTGCATGACTATCTCTAGCAAAGTACCGATAGACGGTCTCGAAAAAGGCAAACATTACTTGTCTGCCGATAACCATAGTAATAAAATAAGCTTAAAATATGGGCAAGATATTGCAGATAATGCATATAAATGGTATCGAACCCATAGCCTTCCAGCACAAGCCAAAATTTTTATGGAGAACTTGATATCTTGACAACAAGAAAAGCTAGTACTGATAGATTAACAAAACAAAAAATACCACATAGATTTTAATCGCTCGATGAAAAACTTTGATTCCCCAATCAGTATTATAAGCTTAAGAGCGTCATCATCTGAAAAATATAAAATGTAGTGTGTATATCCTAATTTTTAAAGTATTTTCCAAGTTTTAGTCAATTTATATAAAAGCAATCATAAAAAATTTGGAAAACTCTAGATGTAGAATTTTCCAAAGCTTTTCCCAGCCTGTACCTAAACCCAATAAATAAAGAATATAAGAATATATATAAAAAATATGAGTTTTATATATCTTTTGCAAAATCGACAAAAATCACATGTTTTTTCATGGTATTGGCTCAAGCAATGGGCAAAACGTATTGTATCTTTTCCTAAATTATTTACACTATTAAAGGATAAGTTTTTATTGGAAATAAAAGGAACTAAAATAGGCAATGTTAGTATTATTTCTAACAAAATTAGAATAGAAGGCTCTTTACATCAACTAACTATTGGAGATTGTACTTTTATTGGTCAAGCATATCTTGCTATACACGCAGATATTAGCATAGGTTCTTTCGTTGTCATCAACGATGGTGCCAAATTACTCACAGCTAGTCATGATGTGGATGATCCATTTTGGTCTTCTTTTGCTAAACCGATAATTATTGATGATTATGCTTGGATTGCTACAGATGCAATTATTCTACCTGGTGTTCATATTGGGAAAGGCGCTATAGTAGGAGCAGGGGCAGTAGTAACTAAAAATATACCTGAATATAATATTGCTGTTGGTAATCCGGCTAAATTACTTGATAAGCAAAGAGTACGGCAGCTTAAGTATAACCCAGTTCAACTAATTGCTTGTTATGAAGCATGGCTAGGAAAATATTGATAAACTATATGATTTAAATCATTAAATACTCTATAAGATTCATATCTAATTTTTAAAATATAGGTAGGGTGGACAATGCCTACCCTATACTTAAGATTCAAGTGTAGAGAATTTTTTAAATAATCAGACCAGATTCCTATTTAATTATGTTAATAGCTATTGTCGCAATATTTTTTCTAATCTTTATTTCTGCATTAGATTGGAAGAAATCGGTTGTTTTTGTATTAGTATTTATAATATTAGAAGGAGTAGCACGAAAATGGATTTTGCCCCAAGCTAGTAACTTGATATATTTTGTTAAAGATTTAGTTTTAATAGGAGCTTATATAAAATATTTTTTAATAGAAGGTAAAAAAATAAAAAAGCATAATATTAATATTTTCATATACTTATTGGCTATTTGGTCTTTCGTGCAAGCTTTTAATCCCAGCTTAGGCTCTTACATTGTAGGCTTGTTCGGATTGAAAACATATTTATTGTATATTCCTATATTTTGGATTTTGCCAGATTTATTTACTTCAAAAATAGATTTATATAAATTTATCAGAAACTATTCATTACTAGTTATTCCTGTTTGTTTGCTAGCAGTAGCTCAGTTTTTTAGCCCTCCTTCAAGCCCCTTAAATGTTTACGCCAGTGGTGTAGATGTAGTAGCTACCTTTGGAGTAGGAAAAGAACAAATAGTGAGAGTTAGCGGAACTTTTTCCTATATTACTGGTTTTGGGACATACTTATCTGTCAGCTTGGCTTTACTTATACCTCTGCTCACATTAAGACAGTCGCGTATATGGTATTGTTTAACTATTATTGAATTGCTACTGGTATTAGGAACTTCTTTTATGACAGGTTCAAGAGCAGTAGTTTTATATGAAGCTTTATTTTTAATTAGTTATATATTCATATTGTCATTAACACACCTCAATCAAGCACCTCGTATCATCAAAAAGTTTATAATACCAACGATTGTTGCAGCGATGGTTGTTCCCACTTATTTTAGCAAGAGTATTAATTTGCTTTCTCAGCGTAGTACATCCAATTCAGCAGAAGGTACTGCTCGTATTTGGAGACCCTTTGCTGAAGCAGCTTCAGGAATCAACTACATAATACAATCTAAACAAATAGACAGCTATGGAACTGGAGCCACTCACCAAGCAACATCATTTCTAAGAAAATTGCTTGATTTGCCTCAAGGTGAGCCTATGCCACTACTTGAAGTAGAACCTCCAAGAGTAGCCGCAGAAATAGGTGTAATTGGTTTCATTTCATGGTATTTAATTCGGATAAGTTTGATTATTTATCTTTTGCTAACTTTAATAAAGCTCCGCGATCCATTTTTATACCAGCTAGCTTTATCTGCTTTTTTGTTTCACGCTCTTCAGATAACTATTCCTGTAATTTTTAATCCCTATATGGGCATTTATTATTGGTTTTTTGCAGGATTTATTCTTTTATTGCCAGCATTAGAAAAACGTGAACAAGAAACTTTTTAAAAAGTATGAAAAAGGTAGGATCTTTAATCATGTCTGATGTAAACTTATCCATAGTGCATCATGGCAACGCTGGCAATGTACGTCAAGCAGCATTGGCATTTGCAGAGTCCAGTCTGCTCTATGAATTAATTACAACTTTAGCATACAATCCTAATGCGCCAATTTGGGGTTATCTTGATTTATTACCATCTCGACTTAAAAGCTTCATTCTAAATGAACTTAGTAAAAGAACTTGGACAGTTAAAGATAAGAAAATTAGCACCTATCCTTGGTATGAAATACTACGTTTGTTTTTATTGAGAACTAAATTAAATAAATTTTATGGTTTAACTACTGAACAAATAGGAAACTGGGGTTTTGTTTTATTAGATCGTCAAGTAGCCCTGCATCATTTACGTAACCTTAGTGCTATATATAGTTATGAAGATATAGCAGCTATTACTTTTGAAAAAGCTAAAAAAAATGGCATTTATTGTCTGTATGACTTACCTATTCCTTTTTATCAAACAACTCGACGAATTATGCAAGAAGAAGCTGAAAGGTTTCCTAGTCTTAAGCATGGTATTCAAGCTATTAATGAGCCAAATTGGAAGTTAAAACGTAAGGAACGGGAGGTTGAACTTGCAGATCATATTTTTGTTGCTTCATCAGTAACCCAAAAATCTTTAACTGATGCTGGAATTAACCCTAATAATATTAGTGTTCTTCCTTATGGAGCACCTATTGATACTTTCCAACCTCAACCCAAATCTGATGATTGCTTTCGCGTGATGTTTAGCGGAAGATTCTCACCCTTAAAAGGGATTCATTATCTTCTACAAGCGTGGCAAAGGCTAAAATTTAAAAATGCTCAATTAGTCTTTATTGGTCAAAATGGTTTTCCTCAAGGATGGTTAGAACAGCAATACTCAAGCCTCTATCACCATATTCCTTCTGTCTCTCATTTTTTGTTAAATCAGTATTATAGTCAAGCTAGTATTTTAGTTTTACCCTCTTTAATTGATGGTTTTGGATTGGTAGTTGTAGAGGCTATGTCCTGTGGAATCCCTGTTATTGTTACTGTAAATACGGGAGCAAGTGATATTATTACCAATGGTGTAGAAGGATTTATCATACCTATTCGAGATGTAGAAGCACTCAAAGAAAAGTTAGAGTGGTGCTACTATCATCCCCAAGAGTTAGCCGAAATGGGGCGAGCCGCTCGACGCAAAGCTGAAGAGTTGAACTGGGGTATATACCGCCAGCGATTGGCGAGTAGAGTTCAAGAAGTTCTCAATTATCTAAATATTTAACTAATCATAAAATTTTAGAGCTATAAATATGCAAACAATCAATTTTGAAAAACCAAAATCTGCAATGACAGACTCTTTGCATCTTTGGTTTCCTAACCTGTTTGAGTTTAAGGGTGGCATTCAGGTTTATCTCCAGGATGTTCTACAGGCTATCCAAGAATTACTACCCAACTTATCTGTATCTATTTTAGATAATCTCGACAGAAATAAACCTGTAGATAAATTCAATTCAAATAATTACTTATTTACTTTTAGCGGGAGTTTTCCCGGTTTTTTAAGAACCCTCCACTTTACTTTTAATTTAATTTTAAAAGCTCTAATACATCGTCCAAATTTTATTTTATGTGGGCATATTAATTTTGCTCCAATAGCATTTTTACTTCATCGCATTACGGGTATTCCTTATGGAATTATTGTTTATGGCATTGATGCTTGGGAAATTAAAAGCATATGGAAAATAAAAGCGTTATATGCTGCTGAAAAAATAATTTCAATTAGTAGTTACACCCGCGATCGCTTAATTAATGAGCAGAATTTATCTCCAGATAAGATTGAGCTTTTACCAGTTACTTTTGATGCAGAACGGTTTAAGCTCAGTTCCAAACCAAATTATTTACTTGAACGTTATGGCTTAAAACCTAATCAACCTGTCATTCTCACTGTGACTCGGTTATCAAGTGATGATGGTTATAAGGGTTATGACCAAATTATTCAAGCTTTACCGGAGATTAAGCATTATATTCCTGATGTTCATTACATTTTAGCTGGCAAAGGTGACGACCAACCTCGAATTGAGCAGTTGATTGCTCAACTAAACCTTCAAGACAGTGTTACTTTAACAGGCTTTGTTCCTGATCGTGAACTTTGCGATCATTACAATCTCTGCGATGTATTTGCCATGCCTAGCAAAAAGGAAGGCTTTGGGATTGTTTATCTAGAAGCACTAGCTTGTGGCAAACCTGTTTTAGGAGGTAACAAAGATGGGGCAATTGATGCTCTTTGTCATGGTGAACTGGGAGCATTAGTCAATCCTGATGATGTAGAAGAAATTTCTCAGATATTAATTGAAATTCTTCAAGGTGTCTATCCCAATTCTCTAATGTATCAGCCAGAAGCTTTGCGCCAAAAAGTAATTGATACCTTTGGTTTTGATCGGTTCCAAAAAACTCTAGCTAACCATCTAGATGGGCATTTTAAAGCTACTAAAAACAAATAATTATATAGTATGTGTGGAATTGGCGGAATTCTGACAGTTAATCAGTATCAGGGTAACTTAGAAAATATAATTCAGCGGATACAAGCTGGACTAAAACATCGTGGTCCAGATGATGCAGGTATTTATATTTCTAAAGAAAGACAAGCTGCTTTTGCCCACACTCGTCTGTCAATTCTTGATCTCAGCCCTGCTGGACATCAACCGATGTCTACTGCTGATGGACGATATTGGATTACTTTCAACGGTGAAATTTATAACTTTCAACAACTGCGGCAAAATCTAATTTCCCAAGGTGAACAATTCCATTCCCAAACAGATACAGAAGTCATCCTCAAACTATATCAAAAGAGTGGTTTTGATTGTGTCCATTATTTACGGGGAATGTTTGCTTTCGCAATTTGGGATGACTGGGAGAAA
Organism: Nostoc sp. UHCC 0251; assembly: GCF_034932245.1. Lineage (NCBI taxonomy): Bacteria > Bacillati > Cyanobacteriota > Cyanophyceae > Nostocales > Nostocaceae > Nostoc > Nostoc sp. UHCC 0251. The sequence continues at coordinate 20,800 of NZ_JAYGHD010000311.1, read as the reverse complement.
ACTTGTTTTGTCGCTCGTGACGCTTTAGGGATTAAACCACTTTATTACTGGCAATCAGGTTCAACTTTAGTATTTGCTTCTGAACTCAGAGCCATTCTTGCATCTGGCTTACCTGCTGTTAATCTGAGCGTAGAAGGTTTATATGGCTATCTTGTTACTGGTTCAGTTCCCGAACCACATACCTTAATTGCTGATGTTTATTGTTTAGCTGCTGGTCATTGGTTATATTGGCAAGGTGAAAATACTACCAAAAAACAGTACTGGCAAATTAACTTTACTCCTGAACAAATTTCTCCTATAGAAGCTCAAGAAAGAGTACGTACTGCCTTAGTAGACTCAATTCAACATCACTTTATTAGTGATGTACCTGTAGGAATTTTTTTAAGTGGTGGTATTGACTCTACAGCCATCCTCGCTTTAGCAACTCAAACACAGCATAAAAAGTTAAGTACCTATTCTATTGCCTTTGCAGAAGAAGAATGGAATGAAGGAGAGATAGCACAAAAAGTTGCTAATTTATTTAGCACAAAACATACAGAGTATCAAGTTACAGCCTCCTTTGCTAAAGAATTATTTCCAAAATTCTTGACAGCGATTGATCAACCAAGTATTGATGGCTTTAATACGTTTTGTGTATCTAAAGTTGCCCATGAAAATGGGATGAAGGTAGTGTTGTCTGGGTTGGGTGGAGACGAAATTTTCGGTGGATACCAGTCTTTTCAGAAAGTTCCCCAAATGGTTTCATGGAGTAAGAAGCTACACGTATTACCTTTTATTAGCAAGAGCTTAGGTATGGGCTTGTCAGATTGGGGAAATTCACCGAGAATGAAGCGCTTGGGTGATTTCTTAAAGGAAACTCCTAGTTTTACCTCTGCCTATCGTAGTTTCAGAGGTATTTTTTCTCATCAAGAAGCTTGTGCAATTATTGAACAGTTAATTGGTGAAAGGTTTGTTTGTCAACAGCAATTAGATATTCATAATTTTACCCCAAAAGATGCCGTTAGCTTTCTAGAATTGAGTTGCTATATGCGTAATCAGTTATTGAAGGATGGTGACGTGATGAGTATGAATTGGGGGCTAGAATTACGTGTTCCTTTCGTAGATAAAAATCTTATAGAAACAGTTGCAGTAATTCCTACTAATATTCGTTTATCTCGTGGAAAAGAACTTTTAGTAAAAGCAGTTCCTGAATTACCTGATTGGGTAGTAAACCGTCCCAAAAAAGGTTTTTATTTTCCTTTTCAAAGTTGGATGTCGAGTGAATTTGGTCATTATTTTGACAACCAAAATATTCCTTCAAATATATGCCTTAAAAGTTGGTATCGTCGATGGAGTTTAGCAATTCTTAAATATTGGTGTGACCAAATTAAAGTATGATGAACAGGGCGGCCGCACCATGTCAATAAGTAAAGTTTATTCTCAATATAATTAAACATTAGGTTTACTAATGTTGCGGGTTACAACAATTCAAAACTCTGATTTATTCATTGGTTTTTTAATCAGTTTATTTCTCTGGTCTTTGAAAGATAATAATCAGAATATAAATCCTATATTCAAAGATATTTGTCACAAGTGTGCATCATTTTCATACTCACTTTATGTATGTCATTTACCACTATTACTATTCTTGTGTTCTTTCTTAAGCTTTCCAAAAAGGCTACAACCAACTTTTCTTAACCTAGTTTTGCTGACTTTACTCTTGTTCGTCGTTCTGCTTTACGCCTATGGCTTTGCACAACTAACTGAACGCCATACATCGCTAATTCGTAATAGACTATTTACCTTGATGGGACTCGCATGAAAATACTTCACGTTATTCCTTCCATTAGTTTTGTCCGAGGAGGTCCTAGTCAAGCAGTGTTAGAGATGGTGAAAGCACTTTGTAATAGCGGTGTTGAAGCAGAAATTGTAACAACCAACGATAATGGTTTAGAACTGCTTGATGTACCTTTGGGGAAATGCACATATTACCAAAAAGTTCCAGTATGGTTCTTTCCTCGGTTTTCTCCCTCTATACACTCCTTGAGAGAGTTTGCTTTTTCAAGAGAGTTCACTACTTGGCTGTGGCAGAATGTTCACAATTATGACTTGTTGCATATTCATGCTATTTTCTCTTACGCTTCTACAGCAGCAATGGCGATCGCCCGCCTCAAGGGAGTTCCTTATATAGTTCGCCCGTTGGGACAACTGTGTGAATGGTCATTGCAGCAAAGCGCTCGTAAAAAGCAGATATATCTCCAGCTTATAGAAAAAGCCAATCTCAATTACAGTCAATATATTCATTTCACCTCAGCCCAAGAACAGCAAGAAGCATCGCGGTTGAATTTAACTTCTCCTAGCTTCATTCTGCCCCACGGTGTTGCTATTCCAAATAATATTCCTAATGCTCGCCAGCGTTTACAGCAACACCTTAAACTTCCTACAGATGAACCAATAATTTTATTTTTATCTCGTCTGCATCCTAAAAAAGGTCTCGACTACTTAATTCCAGCTTTGGGAAAATTATCTGATTACCGCTTTACTTTGGTATTAGCAGGTGCTGGTTCCCCAGAATATGAAACTGAAGTTAAATCTCTGCTTGTCTCTCATGGCATTCAAAACCGCACCCATTTTACAGGATTTGTTAAAGGAGAAATGAAAGATTTATTAATGCAAGGTGCAGACCTATTTACTCTCACCTCCTACTCCGAAAACTTTGGGGTAGCAGTCATGGAAGCTTTAGCTGCTGGTGTTTCTGTTGTAGTAACTCCTGGTGTTGCTGTAGCTGATATGGTAAAGCAGAATTACCTTGGATATGTTGCAGAGTTTGATGTAGCTGCAATCGCTTCTGCTATACAGCAGGCTCTAAATCATCCGCAGGAGGCAAAAGAGATGGGCGATCGCGCACGTAAATTGATATTAGAAAATTATACTTGGGATAGTATAGCCTCAAAATTGATTTCAGTTTATCAAGATATTGTAAGTAAAACCCATAAAAACCCCGCGTTTTTAGAGCGGGGAGCGTCAAGATAGTAGTACTAGACAGCTTTAGCGATCGCGCTTATAACCATTACACAACCACAAGTTTAGGGACGAAATACCTTACCCCCTAAGCCTCAAAATTGATTTCAATAATAAATCTAAAACAGGGCATTACTTATGATTTCATCTACTGAGAAATACGAGTACTCTTATTCCGATAGTAAACCAGGACACCATCATAGCTATCTCATTAAACCTTTAATGGAGATGATATCTGAATCTCTTGATATTTCTGAACATAAAACAAAACTGCGGATCTTAGATATTGGCTGCGGTAATGGCAGTTTGAGCAACTTAATTGCACACCAAGGCTATGAGGTTGTTGGTATTGAAGAATCTGAGTCAGGTGTTAAATTAGCTAATCAGACTTTCCCCAACTGCCGCTTTCTTCAAGGCACTATCTACAATCTACCCTATGCAGAACTAGGAGAGAAGTTTGATATTGTTATTGCTGCTGAGGTAATTGAACATTTATTTTATCCTAAAGAATTAGTTAGAAATGCCAAACAATGCCTTAAGCCAAATGGTCGTTTAATTCTTACGACCCCTTATCATGGTTATCTCAAAAATCTCATGCTTGCTATCTCAGGAAAAATGGATAAGCACTTGACTACTCTCTGGGATGGTGGTCACATAAAGTTTTTTTCTGTAGCAACTATGACTGCTTTACTCGAAACAGAAGATTATACAAACATCAAATTTAAGTTTGCAGGTAGATTTCCCTACCTTTGGAAGTCTATGCTTTGTTCTAGTACCCTAGTTCAACAAAAATAATTTAATAATTTAATAAATGTTAAAAGAAATTACTCCTCTCATCCTTACTTACAACGAAGCTCCTAATATTGAGCGAATCCTGCAAAGTCTCACTTGGGCAAATAAAATTATTGTCATTGATAGTTATAGCACAGATAAAACTTTAGAAATTTTGCATTCCTATCCTCAAATAGAAGTTTTTCAAAAAAAGTTTGATTCCTTTGCTTCTCAGTGTAACTATGGATTAGGGAAAATTTCATCTGAATGGGTACTATCCCTAGATTCAGATTATGTTTTAACTGATGAACTGATTGATGAAATTAGCGCCTTACAAGCTGAGACTGCTATAAATAGCTACAGCGTAAGATTCAAGTACTGTGTATTCGGTAAACCCCTGCGTGGTAGTTTACTTCCACCCCGAAAGGTACTTTACAAACGTGAAAAAGGGATTTACCAAGATGACGGACACGCGCATCGAGTGGTGGTAGAAGGTAACTCTATAATACTTTACTCACACATTCACCATGATGATCGCAAACCTCTAAACCGTTGGTTATCGGCACAGGATCGTTATATGGTGATCGAAACCCAAAAATTACTAAAGACTCCTACTAGTGAACTTAGTTTAGGCGATCGCATCCGTAAACGAAAAATTATAGCTCCCTTAATCATCTTAATTTACTGCCTGATCCTGAAAGGTGGTATTTTAGACGGCTGGCATGGTTGGTACTATGCACTCCAGCGGGTGTTAGCAGAAATTCTACTAACAATTCGCCTGATAGAAGCCGAAAAACTTCAAAATTAACCATTAAAATCTACTGAAACTTAATAATAATGAATATTCTTGGAATTAACGCTTATCACGGTGATGCTTCAGCTTGTCTTGTCCAAGATGGCCAACTAATTGCCGCAGTTGAAGAAGAGCGATTTAATAGAGTTAAACATTGGGCTGGATTTCCAGCAGAATCTATTCGCTATTGCCTCAAAGTTGGTGGCATTAGTGCAGCCGATTTGGATCATGTAGCGGTATCCTTTAACCCCAAAGCCAACCTAAATCGCAAACTCCTCTTCACCCTCCAACAACGCCCTTCTTTATCATCACTTTTAGATCGGTTTAACAAACAAAGTAAATCTACGAGTCTTAAGCAACAGTTAGCAGAAGCTTGTTATTCTACACCTGAAGAGATTCGGGCTACAATCCATAACCTGGAACACCACACAACTCACTTAGCCAGCGCCTTCTTTATTTCCCCTTTTGAAAAAGCAGCTATCTTATCCGTTGATGGTATGGGAGACTTTGTAAGCACGCTGGCTGCTGCGGGTGAAGGAAACCATTTAGAGTACTTTTTTCGTACTCACTATCCTCACTCCATTGGTTATCTTTACAATGCCATCACCCTTTATTTAGGCTTCCCCGCCTATGGAGATGAATATAAGGTGATGGGATTAGCACCTTATGGAGAACCAGAATATTTGGAAGCATTTCGACGAATTATTTATCCCAAAGGTGATACTTTTGAGTTGAATCTAGATTACTTCACTCACCATGAACAAGGCATTGCCATGAAGTGGGAAAATGGAGCGCCCATTGTTGAACCTTTTCATAGCCCAGAACTCGAAAAATTATTGGGGTCGGCGCGACATTCCAAATCAGACGTTACCCAAAAGCATCAAAATATTGCAGCTTCTGTGCAAGCGGTGACGGAAGAAATCATTTTTCATTTGCTCAATCGATTGAGCGATCGCTGCAAGAGTGAGAATCTATGTTTGGCGGGTGGTGTCGCCATGAATTCCGTTGCTAATGGCAAGATTACTCAAAATACTCCCTTTAAAAATGTCTATATTCCCGTGGGTGCTGCCGACAATGGTACATCTATTGGCGCAGCCTTCTTTATCTGGAATAATCTACTCAAACAACCACGTCAGTTTGTTTTAGATCATGCCTATTGGGGTTCAGAATTTTCTGATGAGGAATGCTTGCTAGCATTCCAAGTTCATAATCTGCAACCTAAACATCTAGAAAGAGAAGTACTGCTACATCACGTTGTTGACGCCCTTTGTGAAGGTAAAGTAGTTGGTTGGTTCCAAGGCAGGATGGAATTTGCTGCTAGGGCTTTGGGTAACAGATCCCTCGTAGCCGATCCACGTCGTGCTGATATGCGGGATATTATCAACGTTAAAATCAAATTCCGGGAAAAGTTCCGTCCCTTTGCTCCCAGTATTCTTGAAGAACAGGTAGGCGAATACTTTGAGATTGATGAACCAGCACCATTCATGGAAAAAGTCTTTAAAATTCGCCCTGAAAAAAGAGAGCAAATTCCGGCTGTCACCCATGTTGATGGTACTGGACGTTTACAAAGCGTCAGTCGCAAAACCAATCCTCTTTATTGGGACTTAATTAATACCTTTGCTCAACGTACTGGTATTCCTATCGTTTTAAACACGTCCCTTAATGAAAATGAACCTATTGTCCGCACACCTACAGAAGCTATCCAGTGCTTCTTGAGAACTCACATGGATGCCCTGGTTTTGGGCTCTTATTATGTAGAACGCAAAGATATTAAATCAGAATCTAGGGTGTAAGGTGTAGCCCTGTCAAGGTGAAAAATAGCCGCAAGCACAGCAAACTCTTGAGGTAAACCAAGTGCAAGAGCAGAGACAGAAATATGTAGCAGTAGGGAGTAGCGCGGAAGCTGTGTTGGCAACAGATGTATTTGGGGAAACTACTAGGTCAAGGAATAACAAAAAAGACTACAAAGACAAAAGAGGCTTGAAAAAGCTCTAATCTGATCAGCTTAAGTACCCTGAGTACTAAGTTTAAGGCAAGCATGATATTTGGTACTTGATATTTTCTACCAATGTTTAAATTCTATGAGTATAGTTGAAGCAAGAATATACTAAGTTTATATTTTTGATTTCCTCTCTTACGTATTGCATTGAAGGATAGATACTGAGCTTTGAGCATAAGAGAGGATCAAACAAATATAATTTTTGTATATATTGTTACTAGCACTTCCACTATCTTACTTAAGCTTTTTCAAGCCTTTGTACTGAGTCCGATTTAGTGTATTACCAAGTATTAAACACATCATGGAAAATTATACTTCTCATTCTCAATTTTCAAATTCTAATCGTAGTAATAACTCTATTACTCCATTACCTCAAATTCAGCCTGTTCGCTGGGCTGAAGAACAAGAAGACGATTGGAACTTACAAGAATTTCTGAGTGTTTTACGGCGGCGATCGCTAATCTTGGCAGGTGTAACTATTGGTGTTTTTACAATTGTAGTTACGAACTTGGCACTAAACCGGAAGCCCCCAGAATATGAAGGCGCTTTCCAACTGTTGGTGGAACCTGTAAATGATGAAAGCAAATCTGTGGATGTTGTCAAAGACTTTAACTTACAGAAGTCTAGTTTAGATTATGAAAGCCAAATTCAGGTTCTGAAGAGTCCGGAATTGATGAGAACAACTATTACAGATTTGCAAGCCTCCTATCCAGAAATAGATTATTATTCTATTCTCAAATCTCTGAAAATTAATCGGTTAGGAGAAACCAAAATTATAGAAGTTCGTTATCAAAGTAGCAATCCAAAGCAGACTCAAGTTGTACTAGAGCGAATTGCAGCTAATTACTTAGACTATAGTCAAAAAAAGAGACAAACCAAGTTACGTCAAGGGGTTCAGTTTGTTGAAAAACAACTGCCATTTATACAGAATCGGGTAGATCAAATCCAAAAAGATTTGCAATATTTTCGACAAAAGCATAATTTTAATGATCCAGAAAGCCAAGAAAGCCAAATTGGTTTACTAACTGTTGAGTTATCTCAACAAAAACAAGTAATTGATCTACAATTAGCTCAAGCTCGGGCCAACTTTGCTATTTTACAAGGAGAAAATGGAGTAATAGCAACGCTGAATAATTCTCCTTTGTATCAGCAGATGGTTTCTCAAATCCGCCAATTTGATGTTCAGATTGCTATAGAATCAACTCGTTTTCAAGACGATAACCCAATCATCCAAGCACTGAAAGAAAAACGAGCTAATCTTTTACCTTTGCTACGTCAAGAAGAAAAGCAATTATTAGCTGTAAAGTTTGCAGAAGTATCAACGCAGCTTCAAGGGTTAGAAGTACAAAGCCAAGAAGTTGCCAAAATAGAACAGAAAATTGCACAAAAACGCAAACAACTGCCAGTTTTAGCACGACAGTATATTGATTTACAGCGGAAATTACAAATTGCTAATGAGAGCTTAAATCGGTTTCTATCAACCCACGAAAATCTTCAAATTGAAATATCCCAATCAGCTCTTGGCTGGCAATTACTCCAGGCACCAACCACCACAGATATTCCTCTTGATGCTTTTTCTACCCAACGGAATTTGATGCTGGGATTAGTTGCAAGTATACTCTCAGGAATTGGTATTGTCTTATTAATAGAAAAGCTAGATACTACTTACCATAGTATTGATGAATTGAAAAGAAAGGTAAAACAGCCATTTTTAGGAAATATTCCTTTTGGAGAAGAAGTTAAAATAAAGCAAAGACGACGTACTTCTAAGGAAAAGCTTTCCTTCGTAAATATACAAAATTTCTTTTCTAAGCATGTTACTAGTTTGAATATCTTACCACATAGGGAATATGGAGACTATTCTAGAAACTTTTTAGAAGCCTTGCGGGTACTTTATACAAACATTCAACTTCTCAGTTCCGATCGCCCGGTTCGCTCTATAATTATCAGTTCAGCTATGCCTGGTGATGGAAAGTCTACGGTTGCGATGAATCTAGCTCAAATAGCTGCGACAATGGGACAACGAGTCCTACTTGTAGATGCTGATCTTCGTAAACCTGTAATTCACGACCTAGCAAATTTAAATAATCTATGGGGATTAAGTAATCTAATTTCTACAAACTTGCCAGTGGAAGAAGTAATTCGACAACTACCTTCCATGAAAAAATTATCTGTAATAACCGCTGGACCAGTACCACCAGATCCCGCAAAGTTGCTCTCATCTGAAAAGATGAAGCAATTGATGGCAGATTTACATAACAGGTTTGACTTAGTAATTTATGATGCCCCCCCATTGGTGGGATTAGCTGATGCCAGCATCATAGCACCTCACACTGATGGGCTTTTGATGGTAGTCAGGATTCACAAAACAAATTCTTCAATGATCAAAATGGCTTTAGATAACCTGAAAACTGCTCGGTTGAATATATTAGGCGTAGTTAGTAATGCTAAAAAGAATAACTCCAATAGCCTCAATAGTTATTATGAATGAAGCATGAAGCCAGCAGTCAGATTTTAACCGACAACCTTCAGCTATTCATAACCGTTCAGGATATTGAGCCGAGATACAGGTAAGGGACTTCCAACAAATAAAATACCCAATTAATTACTCAGAATAATAATCATTGTACAAAGCGAGGAGTCAGGGATTTTGACGGCATCCTTGACTCCCCTTTCTCTGATGAATTCAATGATTTAAGGTTCAAATTTTTGGATATCTCAGAGTGCCGATTAAATTAACTGACTCGTTCTCAAGTCTGGTTAAAGAAACAGCAACTCAATTGAAGAGTGTAGCAAAACGGCGTTTTCTCTTCTCTAACTGTAATCGGATTGACAACTGCTGGCTCAAAAAGAATTAGGGTGGGGTAAAAAACTATCCGTAAAGAAATTAAAGAATTTACTAGCGGTATTATTTCTCTAGATACAGCAGATTGCGACTTAGTGAGGTACAGATAATCGTAGGGGCACAACATGTTATACTCCTACCCATGTACTTCATTTACTGAAATACGCTGTAATCATCAAACGCGAGAGCCTAATAAGGCAAAAAAAATTTACCAAGCCTTTTAAAAGATATTAAAAAGTTAGTGGATTGCCTAAGTAAAATCGCTCCAACTTTTAAAAACCAAAGACTATATAAATCAATACGGTTCAGTTAAGAAGAATCGTAGGTTGGGTTTCACTTCGTACCCCTACGGGGAAGCAAGCTACAACCCAACCTACACCAGTCTTATTTTTTAGCCTTAACTGAACTGTATTGCTATATAAATAGGACTTACGCAAAACTATACGCTGTAGTGGCAATACCCTGTGCATTGGTGTCAACTTAAGCAAAAACCCTTTAAAACCTCGTTTACAGCCAGAGGCGAATCCTCTGAATTTAACCAGAGGATTTTTATTGCACCACTAATAACTTTAGTCTCATCATGCTTAACTTTTATTTAGAACAGCCCTTAATTGCTTAAGCAGCTTGCCAACTTCTAAAAATTGTGGGTTTTTTCCCAGTTTCCGGAGAACTTCAGGATTACTTTCCATGACAATATTGTTGTAAGCAGTAATAGCAGCGTTTAGCTTATTGATATTTACAATTGCTGGTTCTGTTTTATCAAAAATAGTTGTATATGTTGCTGAACATTTAGTGTTAGTAGCTAGTATTGGCTTTTCTTTATTTACATCAGTTTTAGCTCTAGCCATACCCCATAAAGCACTAACAAGCGATTTTGACGATGAGGGTGAAGCTCCTAAACTAAGCATACAACTATGTATCTGGCTAGCTGCTTCTTCTGGATTTTGCCCATCTTGCAAGACAACTGCAATAATAACATCTGGTGTATTTGTGTTTCCAATTTGGCTCAATATATTACTAGCAGTTTCATTCAAATTATTTTGAATTTCTATTGAGGTACCAATGCCATTATTATTAAACTCCACATTTACCCCAGGTGCAGGTTCAACAGGCGGCTGTGCATTTCCTGGATTAAAATTATCCCCAGATGAGGAGGAAGAATCTTCACTGCCGCCTGTTATGTTACCAGTACCAGCATTTACTCTCATTGGCGCACCCATTAGATAAGTGAAAACAGTCAATGCTAGAGCAAAATTGAAAAAAATTGGTTGTTTCTTCATTGTTCTTATTGTTGATTAAATTTCAATATAACTTAGGATTTAAAACCTAAAACTGTACCCTGCACTCAACGCAAAACCTAAGCCAGTATCCAAATTACTAGTAACATCTGTGAAAATAGTATTGATGACTATAGGGGTGTTGTTGAAGGGAGCAAAAGATGCACCCATATTGAGACGGTTTCCAGTCCAGCTACTTACTAAGGATACTTGAGGTATCACTCTCAAACCCAAACTAGCAAAAACATTAACAGAATTATCACCTGCTTCTATTGCACCTTTAGAACGAAAAACACCACTACCAAGACCTACCGAAATAGTTAAAGGTAACTTGTTATTAAGACTCTCTGGTTGCAGGGCAAATGACTTAGTAACTACTCCATAGATAGTATCTTTAGCGTTGGTAACATCTCCCCATTTAATAGGATTTGACCAACCCACGGCTACAGCTGTACCATCACCCAAGTATCTGTGTAGCTTCAAACCTATACCGCCACTATCACCAAAATCAAAACTGTCACCACCGCCTACACTAGTAATATTGGCATTAACTTCCAATCCTACAGATTTAACCGCATCTCCTAAACCAAAACCAACAGACAAAGAACCATCTACCCTATCTCTACCCTCATCTAAAGGGAAAAGTAAACCACCACCAATATAGGCTTGGCCAAAACTTGCACCATAGGCAGAAGGAGTACCCGCAGTTGAACCAGGGGCGGCTTTAGGCGGTTCACCTAACGTCACTATAGGATCAATTAAAAGTTCTTGGCGTAATTTATTAGTCTCGCCAAAAGTATCGCCCAAAATTTCTGAAGAGTCTGTTTGTACAAACAATTTAGGTTGTTTTTGCTTCAATACATTAGTTTGCTCTTTTAAATGCAAATCAGCATTAATAGTTTGAGAAACAAATAACTGTTTCTCTACATTACCATTGGCTTTTAAGCTTTCTTTAGATTTAAGCAAAAAACTGTCTACAGAAAAAGAATTGCTAAATGCTCCAGACTGAACGTTAGCAGTAAAAGTATCACGAATTCTTCCAGCCTCTGATTCAGCAACGGTGTTACTTTTTTTAGATGCCGAAATCCTTTGCCACAAGCTGATATTTTGCTGTGAATTAAGTTCAGATACCAGAGAAGATCCTTTCCGGATTTGAGACGCACTCAACTTAACTTGTTGATTTTCAGAAACGATATTATCCGCAGCAACTGCCGAGTTGCTAGAAATAGCTGTCAATAGTAGAAGAAAAGCTATCACGATTGTCCCGAAGTCCCAGTAAGCATAATTAATACTAATAAATTGATAAGTATTATTACCTTGGATAATTTTTTGTATTTTTTTCATCAAAATATTCCTTCTGTAAAACTATTTACGGAAATACAACAGTAATGTATACGCAAAATCTACTAATTTAAAATAGTAATATTACGGATATGTAGGAAATTAAGCTAGTGGATCAGCAAAGGGCAGGATATTCAGTTAGGACTTATACCATATCCGCTTGATTATTTACTAAATCCGGAGAATTCCAACCCATCCCGCCAACGCTACGCTTTGTCTCTCCTCACCGCTTGCCTACGGTATACACGCAAATCGGAAATAGTAATCTGTCAAGGAATAATTGACGAGTACATTCTCTCTCAAGACGGCGATTTATCGCGTCTCTCTAACGTGTCAGTCTTTTAGACGCGATAAATAGCGTCTCTACATGAGGTGTTTCTGGCTTATTCCAAGCTTAGTGGGAGATTCCGAACTTGAACTGTATCGGCAATATAAGCATATCTGAAGCAGCGATCGCAGAAACAATCGTTTCATAGTTCTGTTGAAGCAATAACTTGCCAAGGTTCAACTTGATGGCAATTTCCCAAAGACTGCCGATGCTGAGATAAACGATATCTGCGGTATCGATGATCATCTAGAAGGGATTTTATTTTTCTATGGCTTCGGTTTCAAACTGCACTTGGCGGTACAAATCAGCGATGGCTATTTCTACATCCACCGATTCCAGCCGCAATATATCGCCCAAATTATACTCCGACAGCACCCATTTACCCTGTTCGTTGCGCCGAAAGACTTCTACAACTGGTTGAGCTACTTGTACTAAGACATATTCTTGCAAGGTTGGAGATTGGCGATATTTGGCAAACTTTTTCCCCCTATCGGCTGCTTCTGTTGAAGGTGATAGCACTTCGATAATTAAACAGGGAAATTGTACCAATTGTGGATCAGTATCTCGCTCATCGCAAGTTACCACCACATCTGGATAAAAATATTTTTGCCCTGGTTCTACCTGCACCTTTACATCTACAATGTATACTTCACAAGAGCGATTGGCTAAGGCATCATCTAAGAGCTTTGAGAAATTGAGAGTGGAGTAACTATCAGATCAGGGTAAACTCCGAGCAGTTTATTAATTTCAATGTCTACTTGCTTCTTGAAATACAGATAGTTATATCCAAATAAAACTTGCCAAAAGGATTTAGTATCATTCCATAGAGAAGTGAGATATTCAGTTACTTGTCTAAGGGTTAAATCATTTTCGTATATATGCCTCGCTACAATTGACAAATTACACTTTTTACGTTCACTAAACGCAATAAATTCTGGCTCCATCTGTTTTTGAGCGTAGAAACGTAGAATGTTCTCAACATCAGCATCTCTATAACCAAGTAGAAATGAATGATCGGGAAAATAAAGTTCTTTTGTGAGTTGCAGCAGATATTTAAGTTCTTCCTCAGTTAATATCTCTCTATTTTCGATATCAACGCTCTTAAATACAGTCTCTAAATCATTGACAAAACTATCATAAGCCTCTTCAGTATCATTATATAGAAGTACATCATAGTTTCTAGATACAGGTTCATCTGATTCAGAAGGTTCAAGAATAGAGAAACAATAAATTCCAACGGGAACTCGTCTCAAAAAGTCTAATTTTTCCCAGTCAGTAGTATCGATAGAATCATCCATCATGCGGGTAAATTCTTCAATCTTTTCAATAGAGATAAGTCGAGCAATTCTCTTCATTGTCTCGATATCTTTATCGCGGAATTCCCCCTCTTCTTCAATCAACTTCTCAGGATTGACCCAGTTAATCTTGTCCTCCCAATTGTCAATAAAGCTTACAACATAAGCTTTTTCTGTACCACCTGCCTTCTGCCCACGTAAGGCTCTACCTATCATCTGTGTCATTAGAATCGTAGAAGTAGTTGGACGAGTCAGAAAAACAGTTTGAATATTGGGTAAATCGGTTCCCTCTGTTAACATCTCTACATTAATGAGTACTTCAAGCTCTCCTCTTCTAAATCGCTTGATTTTCTCACCATTTTCTTTTACAGAAACTGTAGCTCCTGTATTTGTATCTGATATTTTTGACGCTACAAAATCAGAGTTAATCCCTCGTTTTTGAAATAAGCTATTTAATGCGATCGCGTGTTGAATATCAACTGCAAAAACTAATAGTGGTTTATACTTGTCTTGATGATCGACGTAGTGATCAACAATCCCTTTATTACGGATATTAGACATTGCGATCCTTTCGGCTACCTTTTTGGGCAGCTTATCAAAATTCTCGATCGATTTGATGTCTTTATCGGTCAATTCTCGATAAAAATCTAGTTTTGTTTCTAAGTTCTCGAAAATTGGTTCAGCAAGAATTCCTCTAGTAATAAGTGTTCTTAAGTGTTCTGAAAAGATAATGTCGTCAGGAAAGACTTTTTTAAGTAGACCTTGTTCACCTTTATCTGTTCTGAATGGAGTCGCTGTCAACCCCAACATTTTAAAACTATCTGCCTTGCCTCTATCTTCAAAGTTTTTCTTGATGTCTTTAATTAGTTTTCGATAAGTTTTTGCTGTTGCATGATGTGCTTCATCAACTACCAAGAGAACTGCATCAGAATGTTTAACCCAATTGTCGAGAAGATAGTTTAATCCACTATTGAGACTATCTTTACTAGCAATAATAATATCGTCAGTTCGTTGAATATTAACAGGATGATCATGTTTAGGATGACCGGAAATCACACGATATCTAAACTTTTCGACATTATTGAGCAATGAAGGATCGGCACTAAATTTCAACGTCTCAAAGGCTTGGTCAAGTAACTCATGCCGATGAGCAATCCACAAAACTTTTTTTCGCTTATCGATAAAGTTACGTAGTAACCAATTAATCGCTATCAAAGTTTTTCCGCCACCCGTAGGCAAAACTAGTAAGCCTTCAAATGGAGACTTGTTTTTTTGATCCAGTGCTTTGATTGCCTCATTCTGGTGAGCGTAAAGTTCTCTAGGATTTTTACCTGCATTAACTTGGATCTGACCTGAATACTCAACTTCAACTGTTTGCATAGTAGTGGAAAGCAAAGATAATTATGGATTTGGGCTTTGTTCAATTGCTCACAACCTTGCAGCACCCTTAATCACAGTGTTCCCGATTTCAAGGCAATCAATAACAATCTCAGTGCAATTGCCCTACGCATAACGTCAAGGGAGATAAATACTAGACAATCTCCAGAAATTAAATATGCGTTACCTAGAACCCTTATAGAGACGTAGCAGTGCTACGTCTCTTTTTCGGAGATGTCTACTTGATACCAATAGATAAGCTTTCGGCTGCGCCGCCTCATCTGGGCACATCTACGCATCTTCATCGCTAGTTTCGGTTTCAAACTGCACTTAACGGTACAAATCAGCGTAAGGGTAGCCCTTCGTAGACATCGCTATTTCCACATTCACCGAATTACTATCCTAACTAAGCACTAATGCTCTAGCATTTTATCTCGTAGATGTTTTGTGACGATCGCCTCCTAGATTTTTCGCAACAATTCCCGAATAGCGATCGCACAATCAGGGAAAGCTAAAGGTGAAATTGTCACATCCTCTGCAAGTATGCTCTCACTGTGATATCCGTCTGGACTAGGGAGACGATACATATACAACTTGCGCCCATTCACATCTAAAATCCAGTACTCAATAATACCTGACTTAGAGTATGCGATCGCTTTTACTTCTCGATCATATTTGAGACTGGAATCAGCTATTTCAATCAGTAAAAACACTTCGGATGCATTGGGATGGTGATCCTCATAATCTAATGGATTCAGCTTCACCACTGAAATATCTGGTTCTGGTTCCGAATAATCATCAAGTTGCACTGGTGACTGGATTCTTAATAAAACTTTGTCCCCCAAACGTTGACGTAATAACCTTTCTGTGCGGGTAATCGCTGATTCGTGAGCAGTACCTTTTGCTGACATTCTGATAATTTGTCCCGCGATTAATTCTAAGCGTTCTTCAGGATGCAAAATCCCCGTTTCCGCCATTTGGTGATATTCTTGAACACTAATTAGGCGAATATTGGTAAGCATAAGATTCACGTTAACTTCCTAGCATTTTATCCCGCAGATGTTTAATGCGATCGCGCAATTTTGCCGCCTCTTCAAATTCCAGTTTCTTCGCCGCCTCTTTCATCTGCGCTTCTAACACAGTAATCAACCCTGGAATCTGCTCTAATGGCAGTTCATCTAGATGTTCATCTACAACTTTCAAGTCAGTTGCATTTAACCGCCGAGATACATCCAAAAAAGCCAAAATCGCATTACTTGATTTTTTGACAATTGGTTGTGGTGTAATCCCATGCAGTCGATTATGTGCTGTCTGAATACCACGCCGTCTATCTGTTTCATCAATAGCTTTAATCATGCTACCTGTCATATTATCGGCATACAAAATCGCCTGTCCCTGGATGTGACGCGCGGCTCTACCAATAGTTTGAATTAAGGAACGCTCGGTTCGTAAGAAACCTTCTTTATCTGCATCCATAATTGCTACTAAGGAAACTTCGGGTAAATCTAACCCTTCCCGCAGCAAGTTCACACCAACCAATACATCAAATTTCCCCTCGCGCAAGTTCTGCAAAATCTCAATGCGCTCAATAGAAGTAATCTCGGAATGTAAATACCTTACCCTTATACCGTGGTCTTGCAAATATTCGGTTAAATCTTCCGCCATCCGTTTAGTTAATGTGGTAATTAACACTCGTTCATGGCGATCGGCTCTATCTTTAATTTCCCCCAACAAATCATCAATTTGCCCTTCTGTGGGACGCACAGAAATTTCTGGATCAACCACTCCAGTTGGTCGTATTACTTGCTCGACTACATGATCTTCAGAAACTTCTATTTCCCAACTTCCCGGAGTTGCTGAAACAAAAATACACTGATTCACCTTTTCCCAGAATTCTTCTGCTTTCAAAGGACGGTTATCAGCAGCGCTAGGAAGACGAAATCCATGTTCAATTAAAACTTTTTTTCTAGCTTGATCGCCGTTATACATCCCACGAATTTGTGGCACTGTAACGTGAGATTCATCAATAATTAGTAGCCAATCTTTGGGAAAATAATCAATTAAACATTCTGGTGATTCTCCAGCTTGTCTTCCTGCTAAGTGACGGGAATAATTTTCAACGCCGTTGCAGTAACCTACCTCGCGCAGCATTTCTAGGTCATAGCGTGTACGTTGATCTATGCGTTGCGCTTCTAATAGTTTTCCAGCTTGCTCTAAGTCTAATTTTTGCTGTTTTAACTCGGCGGCGATGTCGTGACAAGCTCCTTCTAACCGTTCTTCTGGCGTGACAAAGTGACGCGCAGGGTAGACATTTACGGCTTCCAAACTTTTGAGAATTTCACCTGTAACCGGGTCAATATAACGAATCGCGTCTATTTCATCACCAAAGAATTCTACACGAATAATCCGGTCTTCATAAGCTGGGCCAATTTCTAAGACATCGCCTCGGACGCGAAATTTTCCCCGGCCCATTTCTATGTCGTTGCGGCTATATTGAACATTTGCCAAATCTCGTAAAATTTGGCGTTGATTTACTTCCATACCTATCTGAAGGGGGATGGCAGCTTTCAGATATTCTGCTGGCATTCCTAAACCGTAGATGCAACTGATGGAAGCAACAACAATGACATCACGGCGTTCAAAAAGCGATCGCGTCGCTGAATGCCGCAACATATCTATTTCATCATTAATCGCTGCCGTTTTTTCAATATAAGTATCGGTAACAGGAATATACGCTTCTGGCTGATAATAATCGTAGTAACTAACAAAATACTCAACTGCGTTGTTGGGAAAGAAATCTCGCAACTCGTTACAAAGCTGGGCAGCCAGGGTTTTATTATGCGCCAGAACTAAAGTAGGCTTGCCAATTTTCTCAATAACTGCTGCTACCGAAAATGTCTTACCAGTTCCAGTGGCTCCTAGTAAAGTTTGGTAACGATTACCAGCTTGGATACTAGCAGTAAGTTGTGCGATCGCTTGTGGTTGATCGCCTGTCGGACTAAAGGGAGCTTGAAGACAAAATTCTGTCATACAGTTTTGCTGGAAATACCCTATCTCATGGTGACGATTCCGCCCTGTATCCATTCTAGCGGGGTTATTAGAGCAAATAAATAGTAATAATATTTTACAAAACTTATTAATTTAAATTTACTTATGTATCAGTTTTAAAGATTCTTATATCTATATGAGGTTGTTTAAGGTTAAACTCTAAAGTATATGGGAAAAAATTTCATCTTTCCTTAATTATTGTAAAATTCAATTAACAAACCAGAGGTTTTCGTTTATGACTATTAGTAACGCTGGCAAAGCAACCAGTTCTCGGCAAAAGTCTGTCAAGTCTCCAGGGGAAGCAACAGAGGAAGTTGAAAATCAACAAGACCAGAGCTTGAATGCTGATAAAGTCGATGAAGTTAATGAACTGCCAGTGGGAGCTTCTGGAACACTCGCCATTTCTGGAATCCGTCCTATAGGGGCTAGCGACTTAGAAGTTGCTGAACACCTCTCAATTGCTGGGGTGCGTCCCGTTAGCACCAGTACATTAGAAGTAGTTGAAACTTATAACTCAATGGGCATTCGTCCAATTGGTGCTAATACATTCCAAGTTGTTGAAAGTATAAATCTTTCTGGGATTCGTCCAATTGGCTCAAGTTTATTGGTAATTGATGAAAGCTATTCCACCTTCGGTAATCGTCCAATAGCATCAAATGAGATTGACAACTCTGAAAGTTTGATGGGTTTTCTAGATTAGACAGAAAATATCTCCATAACTTTATTAACCCAGTTCCATACAGGAACTGGGTTTATTTAGCTATCTAGTTAAAAGTAGAGATTACCATATTTGCACTTGTTCTATGTCTTTTAGCATAGGTAATTCAGCCGTTCTTACTTTAGTTGAGATTCAAACAATAGCCAGGATGCTTACTCTAACTACTATTCTTAATTTTTAATTTTTAATTTTTAATTTTTAATTGTTTAATATGCCTTGTGGTGGAAGGCTTTAGCAAAAACTTTAAGCTAGTCTGTAAAGGTAATAACAAAGGATTTCAAAGTTAGTTTATAGCTTTGAAATAAACTTTTCATAAAATCAGGAGTTCAAAATGAGCTTAGAAGAACGGGCTAAAGCAACTGCTAAAAATATTGAAGGTAAAGCTCAAGAAGCCGCAGCAGAAGTTACTGGAGATCCAAAAGATAAAGCTGAAGGCAAAGCAAAACAAGCTGAAAGCGAAGTACGTCACGGCATTGAAGACGTAAAAGATAATGTAAAGAAAAAGATTGACTAATAATTCAAGTTTTTTGCAGAAACTCTAGGGATATTCATGGGGTGGATTCCGTTTTTGCAAAAAGTTATGAAGTATTCAAGATTCAACGCTATACCCTTTTCTTCTCCTATTAGCAAGCGTGGAAATTTAAAGAAATAGCTTGAGTGTCAGAGTTTTTTGTAGAGACGTAATTTATTACGTCTCTGCATTAAAAAAGAAATGTATTACAAGTTTATAGGGATAACCCCTATAAATTCCAACTTTATAAATGCAAGCAATTAGTTTGAATATAAAACCTCTTCTATCTGTTGTTTAAAGTGTTTTGTCAGGAGGAAAAAAATGATTCTGCTTCAACAAGGTCGCAAAATATTGGCGACTTTCTTTTTAATCGGAGTACTGATGATAACTACCGCCTGTGGTGGTGGTGCAGTGTCACAACTTGACCGTCCAACTACTCCCTCTGCAATTGGCAGAGATGTAACTTATGCAGAGTTAGAGCGAGGCAATACCCCAGGAGGAGAAACCTTTGGTAACTGGGTTGTGCAAGCATCTCAAGGATTAGTTCAGGACGCTTTTGTTCGTGATAACAATAAATTAGGCGTTGTGATTTCCCCTAAAGTTCGTCCGAACGAAGTGCGACCATTAGCAAAATCTTTAGTTCAAGGTTTTCATAAAAACTTCCCTAAACAAGACTTAAAAGTTTTGATTTACGCACCTGATAAGCAATTGATTTTAACTACTGAATATGACAATCAAACTAATCAAGTTAAATATACTTAATTGCTGTATTTGCAATGAAAACTTGAAGAGAGTTTGAGGAATTTGGATTTGGAATTATAGCTTGGGAATACCAGATATCTAAAAAGTTTGATGAAAAAAGGAGATAAGTAAAGTGGCAACCAGTGAAGATTACAAGCGTCAAATAATGAAAGATTTGGCTAAAGGTGATGTTGAATCTCTGGATGATACTACAGCCGAATCAACGGCGGAATATCAAAATTTTGATGATTTTGCTCAACGGACAACACCAGATCAACGTCGCCACTTATTTGGTAAATCTTTACATCCAGATCGGATTCCAACCAGCCAAATGGAGCCAGAATTACAACAGGCGATCGCACAAATTAAACCCAATGAACGGGATGATGTAGCAAGAGCCTTTTTCAAACACTTGAAGGAAAGAAAACTAGACGAAAAGCATCTAGAGCAACAGTTGGGGCTTTCTACACACCACCCCAGCCGCATGAGTGCTGATGATGTTAGCAAACTAGCGTCCTTTGTGTATCATAACCACCCCGACATTTTCCGCGAAGTGCTGGCGGAGCAACCAGGCATTATCAAGTTTCTTAGTAATCCTGTAGTAGCAGGCATTATCGGAATTGCGGCGGCTAAGTGGTTGGGTGGCCGCAAGTAACTTCTGGATTTTGAGTTTGGAGGATGAGTAAAAGATTAGGTGGGTATCAATACTTTTCGGTTAAGCATTTTTAACTCGGAATCGGGTTTGGGGTAAAGGGT
>NZ_JAYGHD010000310.1:0-40766 GCF_034932245.1 Nostoc sp. UHCC 0251 | reverse complement strand
TCCCCCTTCCCCCTTACCCTTTACCCCGCCAAGTTCACTTGGCGAACTACTAGTGCAGCATGGCGTAAATAAACATACCCTTCGGGTGACGCTCCTTCTCTGCGTTCGCGCAGCGTGTCGCAGACAGACGCTACGCGAACGTCGCTAACACCAGTCGCCTGCAAAGGGAAACCCGGACGCAACGCTGATTCACCATTTCAAATGGCGCAAGAAGCTTAGAATACAATTCTTTTGACTTCCACCTTGCGGTACTAGTGCAGTAATTCCTCAACTTGGTGCTGACTCCACAAAGTTCTATATAAACCCTGTTGTTGCAATAATTCTAAGTGATTGCCCATCTGAACAATTCTTCCTTTTTCCATCACCAAAATTCGGTCAGCAGCCGCCGCCGCAGATAATTGATGAGTAATGAAAATTACTGTTTTCCGTACAGTACCACCAGAGATATTTTTGAGGATTTGCGTGGCTGTTTGATTATCCACACTAGAGAGGGCATCATCCAAAATTAACACTGGAGCATTAACCAGCATAGCCCTAGCTAAGGCAGTACGTTGTCGTTGACCGCCAGAAAGAGTAATACCGCGTTCACCAACAAGAGTTTCGTATTGTTGGGGAAAATTCTTAATTTCTGATTCAATTTGAGCAAGTTTAGCGACAGATTTTATCTGCTCTTGTTCGCTAACTGGATCACCGTAGCGAATATTATTTTTGATTGTAGTACTAAATAGAAAGCTATCTTGAGGAACGTAGGCGATCGCACCTCGTAAATCTCCCAAAGCTATCTTAGTAATATCTAGCCCATCTAAAAACAATTGTCCTGATTCAATATCTAACAAGCGCGGCAAAGCATTGGCTAAAGTGGATTTTCCCGAACCAATTGCCCCAACAACTGCCACGGTTTCTCCGGGAGCAATGGTAAAGTTAACATTTTCTAGAGCCGGAGTCTTGGAACCAGGATAAGTATAGGTGAGATTTTTAGCTGTCACTTCCCCTTTAAGTTCAGCCAAGGGTAAATGTATGGCATCGTCTGTGTCTTGAATTTTCGGTGTGACAGAGAGAATAGATTCAAGGCGATCAATACTAACTTCACCTCGTTGGTAGGCTGTAATTGTGAATCCTAAGAGGGCTGTGGGGAAAACTAGACGCTCTACATAAATTAACAGTGCTAAAAAGTCGCCAACCTGAAGTGTCCCGGCAGACATCCGCGCCGCCCCTAGCCAGATGATTACCAGCGAACTGACATTGGCTAAACCGCCAATTAGCGGAAACAGTGTATTTCTTACTTTTGCCAGTTCCAGGTTAGCAGTCAATAACTGCTGATTTTTCTTAGCAAAAGCTCGACGCTCGTTTGCTTCTTGGGCATAGATTTTAATTAAGGCCATGCCACTGATATCCTCTTGGATGAGTTCGCTGATGTCAGATAGTTGCTCTTGGACTGCTGCTTGTTGTTTGCGTAAGCGATCGCTAAACAGACTCACTAACAAGAGCATAAAAGGGTACACTGCCAGGGAGGCTAGTGTGAGATCCACACTAATTGCCAGCATTACTGGCAGTGTCAAGGCGTAGGCAAATACCGTATTTGCCAAACTCAAGACTGCAAAACCCAACAACCGCTTGATATTGTCCACATCACTAGTAGCCCGATTAATCAAATCGCCAGCAGTATTACTAGCAAAATAAGCCGGCTCTAGCTTGAGTAAGTGTTCAAAAATCCGTTGTTTCAGGTCAAATTCCACCTGACGCCCCACCCCAAATAGCCAAATGCGGGATGCCATCCGCATTAGCCACATTGCCGAACTGAGCAATACAATAACTACTACGTAATGTAATATTTGGTTCCAGCTAAAGGTTGTCGAGAGTTTATCAACACCACCACGAATCAACCAAGGGATATAAACGCCCAGTGCATTGACAGACAACAAAGCGAGAATGCCTAAAGACGCCTCTCGCCAGTGGGGACGTAGGTAAGCAGTGAGTTTAGCAATCCGTCGAGATTTTGCCATTAAAGCAATTTTGCAACTTTATCATTTTAGATTAACCCCTAGTCCAAGAAGACAGCTATTTAGAGCGAATATCGCTTGTCAATTAAGCTGTTATTAACTCTTCCAACTGGATAGTTATCGAAAAAGCAGGAGACAGAAGGAAAACTGCCTTCTCTAAGAACTGCCGCAATGCCTGCGGCGGGCTGCGCCAACGCTAGGAAGCAAGGGTTTAAGATTCCCACTGAACTCTCCTTCAGGGCTGCCGAATAAAGCCATGATTTGCTCCTTCTGCCTTCTGCCTCCTGCCTCCTGCCTTCTGCCTTCTTCTCCTCGATTACCGCTGAACACGCATGAACCTGTAAACTTCAGCGAGATAACTTTCCCAAGTTCTTGTTGTCAATAGTAACGTTTCGGCATTCGGTACAAAGTCTTCAAGTCGTAAACCGCGTGTGCGAATATCTTGAGGATTTCCTTGTAATAGATAGGGAGGCACTCTCAAATTATAAGAAAGAATGCCACCCCCTGTAACATCTGAGATGTTCGCTACGGTGGTTTGTTGTCCTAATGCCACCAGTGTCTCAGATGTTGGTGTAGCAGCTGCTATGGAAGTTTCACCTCTCATTGCCAGAGGTGCTCTATAAAGGAAATAGGCGACTGCTGGCGTACTTGCCAACAGCAAAATCGTCAGTGCCCAACCTACTAAGTATCCTCCTGGTTTGTCTATCCCGCCTCCTTTGATTCTCTGAGCAGCAAAAATCATCATTAAAACAGAGGCTCCTAGAGGCTTGAGTGGAAAAGACATCATTCTCCACAACGACGCCACAGCTGGTTCATTGGGGTTAAGAAATGATAGGGCTACGATTACCAGCATAACGACTAAGATTAATCGCCCGACAAAGCTTCCAGAGGGATAAAATCGCTGGAACAAAGAATATACGATAGTGCCAATCAGCAGCCACAGCAGTACTCGGCTTAACAATAGAAACATAGATTAACTCTCAAATTTTCTGGTGCAGTGAGCCAGTGTAGTAGTAATACAGTTTGCCTTGCTTGGGATTTCCACACCATTTTTTCTCTTATTCAAAGAATAAGTGGCTGCCCAAGAGGAACTGCCGTGCATGGTTTCCCTGCATGAAACAACTAGTGAGTTCTTAGCCGTAGCGACACTAGGAGCGTCACCCGTAAGGGCCAAACTAGAGGTTTCGGGAAATGGATTTATTTTATTGTCAAATTGTAATCGCACTGTTTGACTTAAAATATCTCAAACCTCACACCCAAAGTACTACCGTCGTAGTGATTTTAGTGCAATTTTTTAACACTGCGTCTATTATTTATAATTTTCCAGAAGAGTAATCTGCTACCGATAAACTAAATTGATTGAGTAATCCACTTAAAAGGAAAAATTATGTCGCCTGAAAAGCCTACCATTTTGGTAACGGGGGGAGCTGGATATATTGGTTCTCATACGGTGCTTGCTTTGAAACAAGCGGGTTATAACGTTGTCATACTTGATAATCTGGTTTATGGGCATCGTGACCTGGTAGAAAAGGTTTTACAGGTAGAACTGATAGTTGGGGATACAGGCGATCGCGCCTTGCTAGATCACCTATTTAAAACCCGTGATATTGCTGCTGTGATGCACTTTTCTGCATACGCCTACGTAGGAGAGTCAGTGACTGACCCAGCTAAATATTACCGCAATAACGTTGTTGGTACTTTGACTCTGTTAGAAGCAATGCTGACGGCATCTGTGAAGAAATTTGTCTTTTCTTCTACCTGTGCCACTTATGGGGTGCCGGAATTTGTCCCCATTCCAGAAAACCATCCGCAAAATCCGATTAATCCTTATGGCGCTACAAAGCTAATGGTAGAGAGGATTCTCTCTGATTTTGATGTTGCTTACGGTTTCCAATCAGTGCGTTTCCGCTATTTTAATGCTGCTGGAGCTAATCCCAGTGGCTTACTTGGCGAGGATCACAACCCAGAAACCCATTTGATTCCCTTGGTGTTAATGACAGCTTTAGGCAAACGAGAATCCATCTCAATTTTCGGCACTGATTACCCGACGCCCGATGGTACTTGTATTCGTGATTATATTCATGTTAATGACTTGGCAGACGCCCATATTCTGGGATTGGAATATTTATTAAAAGGTGGCGATAGCGAAGTTTTCAATTTGGGTAATGGCAGCGGCTTCTCCGTTAGAGAAGTAATTGCCGCAGCCGAACAGGTGACAGGAGTTTCAATACCAATAGAAGAACGCGATCGCCGTCCTGGCGATCCCCCAATTCTCATTGGTAGCGGCGAGAAAGCTAGAACAATTTTAGGCTGGCAACCTCAGTATCCATCCATCAAAGATATTGTCACTCATGCGTGGCAGTGGCATCAAAAGCGACATCGGTAAAATTAAGTCAAAAGTAAGTAGGTACATGTGTTGGGGGAATTGCTGCCCCCCTTCACTGGTATAATATCAACCAGATTACAAGTAATGCAGACTGAAAGGGTAGACACGAAAATGTCTGAAGCCAGTTCCACAAAGAATCGCTTAAAATTAAGGCGTAAAAGCGATCGCACAAAATTTGCGGGATGAAGTACCTCAATATTCAAGATACAGATAGTATCCTCACAGCGCTACTTGATGAGATGACAACAACTCAAACCGAAGTTGTAGTTACTCGTGATGGCATTCCAGTTGCTCGCATTGTGCCTTGGCAAGCAAAACAAGCCTCTACTCATCACTACCCATTGCGGGGAATGCCGATTGTGATTGCAGAAGATTTTGACGAACCTATGCCAGAGCTTTGGGAAACTTTGGGCGAATGATTTTGTTAGATACTCATGTTTGGCTCTGGTTACTTCATGAACCAAGTCAGTTATCGAGTCGGGCGCAAGCCGCAATTGATTCAGAAGAACCACAAAGTGGCTTGCTGGTGTCTGCTATTTCGGTATGGGAGATTGCAATCAAGTTCAGCATTGGAAAACTAACGTTACCCTTGGCGATTGATGAATGGTATGCGTTGGCGCGAACACACTCAGGCATTGTTATAGAGCCTTTGAATCCTCTAGATGCGATCGCCAGTACACAGTTACCAGACAATTTTCATAAAGATCCGGCAGACAGAATTATAGTTGCGATCGCAAGGCGATATGGAATTCCTCTGGTAACTTGCGATGCAAAGATTCTGAACTACCCTCATGTGCAAACTATCTGGTGAACTGACTCGCAGAAAGGGAGACACAAAGAAAAATGTCTCCCTACCTCGTAGAGACATGATTAATCAGAGACACGATCAATCGCGTCTCTACTCACTCCCTTTCATACTTCGCAGTACGACAACTAAGATGCCGATAAATCCGAGGATTGGAAGTGCGATCGCCCAAAATGGTAATTGTTGAGATCCACCCTCTACTAAATCACCATTGACATTTCGCAGGTTTCGTGAATTTTGTGTAGATCCACCTGCTACAGTAACTTCAAATTTGAAGTTAAATGGTTTGAATCTTGCCCCAGAGATTGGTTTACCATTTAGTTGCAACTCATAAATCCCTGGCTTGGGAAAGGTAATATCTGTACCTGGAATACCTTGATAACGTTCAGCTGCTACAGGTTCTAACTGTGGTTCTAAAAGAGGTGGCTCTCCGGCTGCATAAGGTTGGGCATAAACAGCCAATCGACAATTACACTGTGACAGGGGAATCACCCTTCCACCTCTGCGGGTAAGTGCAAACCAGGCTTGGCTTGTTTCTCCAGCACGAGGATTATCGTTTGGCTCAATGTGGAGAGTGCCGCCAACATCTCCAGATATCTCCACTTTATGAGCAAAAGCAGGGTAAAGATTAGTTATTGGTATAACTAAGCAACTTAGGAATAAGAAATACTTGATTGTTCCTTGATTCCAGAAAATTCCTTTGAGCGGGTAAAGCCTTTGTTTTTGGCTTGTTGGGATAGAGCCAGAAAATAAGGATGATTTACCGCGATTTAGTTGGGGGGACATAAAACTTTTCTACGGCTAACTTTGACCAAAAAAAGCGCGAACGCACCATCAATACACTGAGGGTAATAATTACCATCAGTACTGCCGCTAATTTATTTTCCCAAGTTGATTGCAAGGAACCCAGGTAATGGGAACCAATCAACACGGCATGAATGGCACTCAAGAGCAAGGCTGGCACACCCAATAGATGAATCTGTCGCCAACGCTTGCCCAAAGATTTCTGCAAAGATTCCCAACTCGTTAAAGCGGCGGGGGACATTAATATCAATGCTACAGCACCCGCAGCCATACCCCACTGAAATTCTGGCGGCAGGAAAGAAAAGGCGGCAAAATTCCATTGCAATGAGTGTTCTATCATGTGGGCGGTGTGAACCACAGAAAGCACAAAAGATCCCACCCCCAAGGCGCGACGGTAACGCAGTGGTGAAGCCCACAAGCCACTGATGGGACGCGCAATTAGTGCCAAAATTAAGCAGATTAATGCGGCGTGTCCGGTGTAATCTACCATTGTGTCACCAGTCCGTAACAAGGTGATGACGCCAATGGTGAGTGTCACCCAACCGCCTAATCGGAACAACTGACTGCGCCTGTCTTTACTTACCAATGATGTGGAAACGCCTACACCTACCATAGTCGGCAGAGTTCCCAGTCCAAAAGCCAGCATAGTTGCCCCACCCATCCATAAATTGCCAGTTTCAGCAGCTTTAATTTGGGCAGCATACAGGAAACCACAAGGCATTAAACCCCAAGTCATCCCCAAAAGCATTGGTGTCCACCATTTGGTTTTTAAGGAAAGCTTAACCATTCCTGCGCTGAGGCGATCGTGTAAACTACCTTGTAATAAGGGGTGTAACACGGGAATGCGCGGCAGTAAATCGGGTTTTACTTGTCCTAAGCCAAACCAAATCAGCATTACGCCAGTTAAAATTGCCATCCAACGGCGGAAGTCGCTACCAACACCCGCTAGCTGTCCACCTTGCAGCAATACCGAACCTAGCGCCCCAATGCCAGCGCCGACTAGAGCATAGCTCAACATCCGCCCCAAGTTTAGCAGGATATGAAATTTTAATTGCTGTTGCCAAGTGTCGGACTTTTCTAAGGTTAATGTGCGCCCTAATGAAGCTGTGTGTGGAACTTTCGGCTGATGAGACAGAGAAAACGCCACTGTTAGAGGGCCACACATTCCAAAGCAATGTCCAAAACTGCCCAGGAACCCCAAGATTGAGATCAGCAACAAATCTACCATAAAAAAGTCCTGAGTTCTGAGTCATGAGTCCTGAGTGTCAGAATAAAGATTTTGAAGAAATAATAAGAAATTCTTTTCTTTTCTTCTTTGCTCAGTACTCAGCACTCCTCTAGTGGGGGACTTTACGTGAAGTTGCGATCGCTGTCAAAAGACAAACCGTCAAACTTGATATTTACTTTGGGAAAGAAAGCTTCAATAAATATACTCACGTAGAACTAAAGTGACCTGGCCCAATTAGATGAGGTATATTGGGCTTAGGACAAATAGATTAAAGCCATAATCACTGGCTTTGTTTATCATGGAAACCTTGAGACTTCGTAAGATCAAAAACAAATTGATACCATCTTTTCAAAGTCTAAAATTTAGACGTAGTAAGAATGGGGTACTTTTCGTTGTGAAACATTCTCATAATCCTCAAACCACACCTGACATGTCTGAATTTGAAAAGGCTATGAAAGCTTATCAAAAAGTAAGCAGTAAGTATAGGAATGCACTTCGTGAGCTAGCTCAGTGAATGAGATTTTTTGGTTGAGTGAGGCAGTCATTAAACCAATTCGCAATTCGCAATTTGCAATTCGCAAGGATAAAGGAAAATTCTATTAAAATAGACAATTAAGCTGATTGAAAAGTAACTTTGCAGGTTTATCCAAGAATTTAGGAAACCAAAATATTAAATCCTTCCTAGCAATCGTGGAAAGTGATAACTAGGGATTTGCGCTAACCTAAGTCTGGAAGCCAAGGATAAATCACATGAGAAAATGGATTTGGCTGATGCTGTTGGTGCTGATAGCAGTTGCCGTGGTGGGTGGTAGTAGGGGTAACACGTTTTTTGAACAGCGCCCGTCGCCAGCAATTGTTGAGCGCACTCCAGTGGAAATACCCCAGCTACAGCCAGAGTCAAAGGAAGTTGACAGTGCGCCGCAAGTGTCTGCTGACATGCTGTTAACCCATATCCAAAAGTTAAATTTTCAACGCTACACAACAAAAGAGCGATCGCTTACTCGCACTTATATCACAACTGAACTCACAAAATTAGGCTGGAAGCCCAAATTGGAAAAGTTCTCTGAAGGTGTGAATATTTTTGCCGAACGTATAGGAACTAACAAAGCCGCTAAAGCAATTCTCGTAGGAGCGCATTACGACACTGTTGCCTTATCCCCTGGTGCTGATGATAATGCTAGTGGTGTAGCCGTAATGCTGGAAATAGCCCGGTTACTTGGTTCCCGTCCTACACCACGAACGTTACAGCTAGCTTTTTTTGACCAAGAAGAAGCAGGACTTTTGGGTAGTCAGGCTTTCGTTAGCAAGACAGCCCGCTTACAAAACTTAAGCGGAGCGATCATCATGGATATGGTAGGTTATGCTTGTTACACTATTGGTTGTCAAAAATACCCTGCGGGGTTACCTGTTACCCCAATTAGCGACAAGGGCGACTTTTTGGCAGTAGTCGGTGATACAGAACATTTGCCT
Source organism: Nostoc sp. UHCC 0251 (assembly GCF_034932245.1). Taxonomy (NCBI): domain Bacteria; kingdom Bacillati; phylum Cyanobacteriota; class Cyanophyceae; order Nostocales; family Nostocaceae; genus Nostoc; species Nostoc sp. UHCC 0251. The sequence continues at coordinate 32,073 of NZ_JAYGHD010000310.1, read as the reverse complement.
TTGCTGAGTGCCTTTCAAAACTCACAAATGCTCCCCTCAAATGCTCTGAATAAACAAAAATCAATGCCATCAGTCCTAACACTACCAATCCCTTTTAAAGGTTTACTAACACCAGACACCTTACGCAGCGACCATGCACCATTTTGGTATCAGGGTGTGGGTGCTGTGCTGGTGACAGATACAGCAAATTTGCGTACTCCGCACTATCATCAACGTAGCGATGTTCCAGCGACTATCGAGCGATCGTTTTTCACAGGAGCAGCACAGATCGTAGTCAATGCTACTATTGACTTGTTAGAGAAAAACGAGGTTTTAGAAACTCGACCACCAAGTTGACCGAATAATTCGTAATTCGTAATTCGTAATTCGTAATTAAAGAATAAATAACTAATTTTGCATAGCAGTACTAGTTTTTGGTTCAGGAAAAGTCAACGTCCAATTTGTTTTATCATTAATCTGAAAATACAAACCTTGGAGAATCAGCCGCAGAGCCGTTCGAGTTCTAATAGGCTTTTTTACCAGATAAGTTGCTGGTTTAGCAAAGATACCATTAAAGTTTTGTTTATGACCAAATTGTTTTGAACAGTAACTGCCAGCACCTTTTACTGTTAATACAAAAAATGGAGCTTTTTTGTATTCATCAGGAATCGTAAAGATTCCGTATACATTGTGACGGCCACGCCACGGCTGAACAATAACTTTAGTAGCATTCACTTGAAATTTTGTAGTTTTTGATGCTAAAAAAGTCTCGAAATCGCAATCAGAATCATTCACAGGCCACCACAGTGTAATAAGACTCAGGGAGAGCAGCAAAATCAAAATATAGCGGAGTCTGCGATGCATAAAGCTAAGAGAAATTGTTGGTGCGGCTGGTAGAATTTGATGGGTAATGATAGTGCAGTTACAGCAGTTAAACTATCTACCTGAAACACCTCTGCAACACGTTCTAAAGGGTAAATACAGGAACATTAAGCGGTCGGTTAAATTTGCTGTCAAAAAAAATTTCAGTCAAGACATCAGCCCAAAAAAAGTTCAGATTGTAGATGCGTAGTTTACCGCCGTAGGCATCGCTTCCCCGGTTTGAGAACTTCTTTACAGTATTAAACTTAGCGGATAAATAATTAGGCTTTTGTGGCTATCAACACTGATTCTTGCTTAAATTTTTAGCTGTGATGAATTCTACAATTCGTTACTTTTGTGATGTTTTTGATGTGGCTCTGTTCACATTAGCAGATGCTTTGAGGATATCGGCGCGTAGGTCTAGCCGTCATAGACATCGCCATCAAGTTCAGGCAAAAATCTGCTTTTATATCTAGGGAATTCTTGCAGTAGTCAAATACACAAATATCCGTTATATTCCCGTAAGTAACACTTGGTATAAATGTTTATGAGAAAAAGTTGGGGAAGTCTTAAGACAGTTGCGGGTTTCTTTAGCGCGATTGCACTTACACAGTTTGGAATAAATACTTCGGCTATTGCGGCTGACACCGTTGTTGTGCGTTTGGGTTTATTTACAGAAACCATCTCCCTTGCTGAGTTGCAAAAAGCTGCAAAAACTGGGGAATTACCAGGGAGTTTGCAGCCTTACGCTAAAGGATTATCTGAACAACAACGCCGCTTCTTCTTGGGAGCGCTGGGCATGAATATACCGATGGATGTTGTCACTGTTAATAGGTTAGTTAATACTCAGATTGGCACAACTATTCTCAATGACTTTGCTACAGCCTTAGCCCGAAAGGACAAAGCTGGAGTGCAAGCACTGAGAGCAGGATTGGTATTAGGTTCTACTGCTCCGCAAGGTCTTTCTATACTGAGTTTTATCGCTGCTTATCCCAGTAAACGCCTAGAAATTGATTTACCACAGGCCTTTATAGTTGCAGGGAGTTTGAATACCGCTTTTTGGCGTACCCAGCAATTTATGCTAGCAATCGCTCCCCAACTCGACTCCAAAACACCGCAGATTGCTTTCCCTTTTGACCCTAGCCAACCAGGAAGCGCTCAAGTAAAAATACTCAACTTAAGCCTGAATGACCAAAAGCGCGACCGTAAAATACCAGTTGATGTTTACTGGTCAGATGCTGCAACTGCCAATAAACCCGTAATTGTCTTTTCTCACGGCTTCGGGTCAGTCCGCACGGACTTGCGTTACCTAGCAGAACATCTAGCATCCCACGGTTATGTAGTAGCAGCTTTAGAACATCCCGGTAGTAATGAGGCAAATACTAACTTGGCATTGCAAGGTAAAACCAGAGTTGTAAAACCTCAGGAGTTTTTAAATCGCCCTCAAGATATTAGTTTTGTTCTCGACGAATTAGAAAAGCTTAACCAAACACCTAATAATCCGCTTGTTGGGAAAATTGCAACCACGAACGCAATGGTTGTTGGCTATTCTTTTGGTGGTGGTACAGCTTTAGCAGTTGCTGGAGCCGAGTTACAACTGGAGCGACTTAAACAACGCTGCAAAAAGAACTTGGTTGGCTTGAGTCTAGCAGAAGGTATGCAGTGCATTGCTCAAGAACTACCAGAAAATACTTATCAACTGCGGGATATTAGAATCAAACAAGTGATCGCTCTCAATCCTACAACTTCTCTGATTTTTGGCGAAACTGGGTTAACTAAGGTGCAAGTTCCTACCCTAGTCTTAGCAGGTTCCGCAGATAAAACCACCCCAGCTTTAACTGAACAGATTGTGGCATTTGACAAAATCCCATCCCCAAAATGGCTAGTAGGTATACTTGGGGGTACTCATCTAAGTGTAAAAGACCCCAGTAAGACTTTGGATCAGATAGGACAACCAAATACACCACTTAGTGGCGGTGAAGTTGTGGGTGAACAAGCAGCAGATATTCGCAAGTACATTAAAGCTATAGCTTTGGCCTTTGCTTTCCAGATGACTCCAGAAGCTAAAAACTATGCGATTTTTCTGACATCAGATTATGCTCAGTTTGCTTCGACTGCGACATTTCCATTTCGCCTAATTACGCAGATTCCTCCTGATGCTATGACAGTGGTGAAAAAATTTGTTGATAAATAAGCGGCAATTAAACAAATATCGAGTTTTGTGAGTAGCTTGGTTAAGACTAGTGATATCTACAGGGTATACACAAGTGATTGTTCTCTCGTTCCCATCCTTCGTATGGGAATGCCTATTAGGATCTGCTGCCTCAATATCTGAATGGAGGTAAAGCCTAGTGAATGCATTTCCAAGCGGGAGCCTCTTAACGAGGAAAGGCTCATCTAAGAAGTTTTACTACGCAAAACTTGTCCCTTTCAGACTCAAAGAGAAACTTGAACTTTGGTTCAAGACAGGGAGAGGTTCGTCGAACTCACGTTTCTTAAAGTTCAGGTTTTTGGCGTGACCAGCCCATAAGTTACCAAACGTTTTTTACAGATGTCTAAGTAAGCCCTTATTAGACTGATAATAGCTGCTTTTATAATGCATTCTACTTTATACATTGATTTATATATTGAGTAAGATATAGGTTAGAAAATTTAACTTTATTTTTGATATTTTACTCAAGCAGAAGCTTATCAACCTGATAGTAAACGCATACGTATTGTTAAAACAATACTAAAGTTTTACAGTAAAACTAATTATTTATACATAAACTTTATATTTTTCTCCTTAAAAATAATAGAAACTTGAGAGTGTAAAAAAAGTAGGAGCATCTGCTGGATAATACATGTATATTCTAGCTCAAATGCCAAAATTAAAGGAACATAAGTTATTCACTGCGAAAATATACTTATATATTTTTTGCGTAACTTTTTTTAAGTTGGCAAAAATACTAGGGCATTTTTATCTACTAGAAGCCAGATATCCTCGTTTTATTACTCTCGGAGAATAATAATCTAAGCAAAACTCTAAGACCTTGATTTAATCAATGTTTGAAGCTTTATTTTTTAATAGTAATCAAGAGTTATAGCTTTCAATTGGAAAATCAAGTCCCGAAATGCTATCAGCGATTGGTTTCTCCCATTCTGACAAAAGAGGGATATTACAAAACTAATTTTTGATTCAGAATTAAACAATTATTTCATTTCACTCAAGCTCATGCAACTTTATACAACTCTTGAAATAGAACAACTCCAGCAAAATGAAGACCTTCCTTACTTGATTGAAATTATGGAGTGGGTGAAAAATTTTTTAGGAAGACCTCATCCTAATTTAGGAAGACCCGGCGCTGTTTGCCCTTTTGTACCTTATTCTCTCAAGTCAAACAGTATTCATCTGGCAGTTATTCGTACAAAAGATTTGTATCCAGAGCAATTAGAAGAAGTCGTTGGACGCTACCGAGATATCTTTCTTGAGATGGATGTTAAAAAACAGGAATTAGCAATCAATAGAGCTTTTTTACTTATCTTTCCTGACATCCATATAGAAGATGCTTCTAAACTAGTAGATAATGTCCAACAAAAACTTAAACCTTTGTTCGTTGAGTCAGGACTGATGATAGGAGAATTTCATAAACATAATGAAACTCCTGGTCTGCACAACCCAAACTTTCGTCCACTTCGTAGCCCTATACCCTTGTTGGCTATCCGGTTTATGGTTGAAGCTGATCTCCCTTTTCTTGAAAGTCCGGCTGATCCATACTTACGTATTCGATATCTGGAAGCTTATTTAAAGTGTTTTGCTCATAAATTTACAGATGAAACAAAGTTTAAAAATGCTCATCAAGCATTAGCATTAGCGAAAGAACAAACAGCCATTTTCAGGTGAAAATATAACAACAGGCAACAGGGCAGGTGTTGGAAAGGGACTGTTACCCCGTCCAACACAATCGTCTTTACGATCTGCACTTCAGTAATGGTAATATCAGCGATCGCAATTTCACATCCCAACTCTTATATCATTGGTAAGCGGGTGCGTTACAATCAGGCATTGAAAGCATAGGATTGGCATTCCGTGCCTTAGAAATAACCACAAACATGGCTGTTGCCATAAAACTAGAAATTAATCGAGTCAGTGGATGTTGATAAAACTGGCAATGTGATTGAGTATGGCGTAACTTCGCATGGAGTTGGTTTTTGAAGATAACTTAGCTTTTTGACGTATAAAAGCACACGATCAGGTAAGTAAAATGGCAAAAGAAATAGAGCGGAAGTATTTAGTGAGAGGAGATAGCTGGAGAGGATTAGCTGAAGGTAGTGTATATCGTCAAGGATACATTGCCACGCAAGATAAAGCGGCTGTACGTATACGTATAGTAGGAGAAAACAGTTATTTGACCATTAAAGGCCCCAATATTAAATATTCGAGATCAGAGTTTGAGTATCCTATTCCTGTTCAAGATGCTCAAGAAATACTTGAGACGTTATGTGAACGTCCCTTCATAGAAAAAACTAGATATAAAATAGAGTCGGGTGGTTTGATTTGGGAAATAGATGAGTTTGATGGTGTTAATAAAGGATTAATATTAGCAGAAGTTGAACTCAGTGATGAAAATCAACAGATTGAGCTACCAAGTTGGATTGGAAAAGAAGTTTCTGATGATTTTAGATATTACAACAGCAATTTAGTAAAACATCCTTTTTCACAATGGTAATTGCTGCAATATTGGCAACAACTCAATTTTACAAAAATACCTAACACATAGTTGCGATCGCACCATCAACGAAAATCGTACAGTTGATATTATTTCTAAAGAAGAAACTGTGTTGCAATTCTTTCTGAGGAAGACGAGGTTGATTGCAGATATATAGTGCGTTGGCGTAGCCCCCCGCAGGCATCGCAGCGTAACTATTCGTAATTATTTCTAGCAATCCTACCGTGGGTTTTCTATCTATCCTTAATGAGAGGGTGTGGTTTACTTGCTGGTTATTTAAGGGTTGCGATGATTAGAATGACGCGATGCAGGCGGCATTGGTGCTGGAGATTAGCGTTTCTTAGCCGTTTGAGTACTGGAGTATTTCCAACAAGAGCAACGGGTAATGGGGGAGACATAAGCATTACTACTGGGCGCTTGACTATCCGCGATGGAGGTTCTGTAAGTTCTAGTACTTTTGGTCATGGCAAGAAAAAAATCTAGATTACGAAAAATCAAACGCTTTTTAAGTGTACTGCTGCTTTTGGCTATGTTCTTAGGCGCGGGATTATTGCCCCCCACTTTCGCACATTTAACTGCGGAAAACTCAATTGTTCAAAGCTTGCCTGATGCCCAAAACTTGATGGAAGAGGGCAGTAAATTTTATGAAGCTGAACGGTTTGCTGAAGCTGCTACTTCTTGGCAACAAGCTATCTCTGCATTTAAAGCCAATGGAGATGAACTGAGGCAAGCGATCGCACTGGGTAATCTCTCATTAGCTTATCAGCAATTGGGACAGTGGTCAGAGGCAGAAGGTGCGATTCGCAATGCGATAGCTTCGCTTCACGCTCAAAGTCTCAACTTATTACAAACTGCTCAAAATATAGATAGCAAAGACTCTTCGCAAATTCTAGCCCAAGTTTTAGATATCAAAGGTCGCCTGCAATTGGCTCAAAGCAAAGCTGAAGATGCCCTAGATACTTGGCGAGTTTCACTTGATATTTATACCAAAATAGGCGACGAGAGAGCCGTTATGCAAAATCGCATTAACCAAGCGCAAGCTTTGCAAGCTTTAGGGTTTTATCGCCAAGCCGAGAAGACGTTAAGAGAAAGTACCCAGATTCTCCAAAGTCAACCCAACTCACCTGTTAAAGTTGCAGCTTTGCATAGTCTCGGCAACGTCGTGCAAGTTACAGGTGATTTAGAAACATCTCGGCAGATATTGCAGCAAAGTTTAGAAGTAGCTTCATCGTTACCAGATCAGGAAGCGATCGCTGATATTCTTCTCAGTCTGGGTAATACAGCCCGTGTTCAGCAAGATACGCAAACAGCGATAAAATTTTATCAGCAAACTATCAAAACTGCAACCTCACCCATTACACGCATCCAAGCTCAAGCCAATCAACTAAGACTACTGCTGAAAACTGAGCAATTGTCAGCTTTCCAAACATTGTCCTCCCAAATTAAAACTCAGCTTAACGACTTACCCGTTAGTCGGACAGCAATTTCTGCCCGCATTAACTTTGCTCAAAGTCTAATGCAATTCCGAAAAAAAACCGCCGCAGACAATCCCTCATCGTTGGATATTGCCCAATTACTAGCAACTGCTATTGAGCAAGCAAAAAATTTGCAAGATAAACGCACACAATCCTATGCTCTTGGTGTTTTAGGTCAAGTGTACGAACAAACTCAACAGTTATCTGATGCCCAAAACCTCACCCAACAAGCCTTGCTCATTGCTCAAGCTATCGATGCTAAAGACATTGGCTATCAATGGCAATGGCAACTAGGACGTTTGCTTAAAACTAAGGGAGATATCAAAGGAGCAGTAGCAGCTTACACAGAAGCAGTTAATAACCTTCAAGCCCTTCGCAGTGATTTAGTTGCTGTCAATTCTGCGGTGAAATTTTCCTTTCGAGAGGAAGTTGAACCAGTTTATCGGGAGTTGGTTGATTTACTTTTGCAATCTCCGGGTAATCAAATTAGCTCAGAAAATCTCGCAAAAGCCAGCAATACAATCGAATTACTCCAAATAGCAGAACTAGAAAACTTTTTTCGCAACAACTGTTTAAATGCTCAAATCCGTAATCCAAAAAAAGATCCAACGGCAGCAATTATTTATCCATTTATTTTGCCAGACCGACTAGAGGTGATTATCGAGTTGCCTCAACAGCGTTGGTTGCACTACAGTACCCCTGTAGTTGAAAAAGAAGTGGAAACTACTTTAAAGCAACTACAGGAAAATCTACCCAAACCACACACGCTGCGACAGGTTCAATCTTTATCCCAGAAGGTTTACAAATGGCTGATTCAACCTGCTGAAGCTGCCTTAGCTGAAAATAAGACTCCTACTTTGGTGTTTGTGCTGGATGGTTGGTTGCGGAATATTCCGATGGCAGCTCTCTACGATGGCAAACAGTATCTAGTTGAGAACTATAACATTGCACTCACCCCCAGTCTGCAACTGATTGAACCCAAAACATCACAAAAAGAATTCAAGGCAATAGCCGCAGGATTGAGTGAAGCAAGTTCGGGATTTTCTGCACTACCCAACGTCAAACTTGAATTAGAACAAATCCGCTCTCAAGTCCCTAGCAGCATCCTTCTGAATCAAGAATTTACCAGCGAAGCTTTGCAAAACCGGATTAATTCTCTACCTTTCCCTATCGTTCATCTTGCAACTCATGGTCAGTTTAGCTCCAAGGCTGAGGAAACATTTATTGTCGCTTGGAATGAGCGTATTTATGTCAAAAAGTTAAATGAGTTAGTGCGAACGCTAGAGCAAAATAGACCCGAAGCGATTGAATTGCTCATTCTTAGTGCCTGTCAAACAGCAACCGGAGACGAACAAGCTGCACTAGGAATTGCTGGTGTTGCTTTTCAGGCAGGAGCACGCAGCACGATCGCTTCTTTGTGGAACTTAGATGATGAGTCTACTGCTGTATTGATGAGTCAATTTTACCAAGAGTTAGGCAACAAAAACCTGACTAAAGCTGAAGTACTCCGTCACGCCCAGCTAGCTCTTTTGCAAAATCCCAAATACAAACGTCCCAGGTATTGGGCCCCCTATGTTCTTTTGGGTAATTGGCTTTGAGCTATCACCACCTGAAGTGGTAAGAGTTGGAGTTAACTTTTTGTCTATTTATTTACGCAGATGCGATCGCATCAATTGACAATTCGATTGTTTCAATTAACAATGCCATTGCATCGCCTGACAATTCGATTGTATAAATTTATGTAAATAAATTAGCAAGTTTTGCGTAAAACTAACGCGATCGCAACTGAGAATTATCTAGAGGTGACTGTAACCACTGTAAACCCCGGATTTCTCACCACACCCCTCAAAGCCTGCGCTTGTGCAGGGGAGCAGGGGAGCAGGGGAGAGTAACAATCCTCTGCCCCTCTGCCCCTCTGCTCCATCAAACGCCTGAAGCTTGTGAGAAATACGGGAAACCCACATTGGTGGTGTGACATAACCAAAAGTTTAGCGATCGCTCTTTGCTAAGAGAGGTACAATGTCCAAGATAAGTATTCGTTGGGACTGGTTTATCGGAATTGCAATATGTGGTTCAAGCATTTGGAGTACAAATTGCGCTTTTGCCGACATTATCCCGGATGGCACTTTGCCTAATAACTCCAGTGTCAAATTAGAGGGGAACAACAGCATCATTGAAGGAGGAACCCAAGCAGATGGGAACTTGTTCCACAGCTTTCGGGAATTTTCTGTCCCGACTAACGGCGCTGCTTTGTTTAATAATGCTGCGGATATTCAGAATATTATCAGTCGGGTAACGGGTGGGTCACTTTCTCAGATTGATGGCTTAATTTACGCTAATGGCACAGCCAATCTGTTTTTAATTAATCCATCGGGGATTATTTTTGGGCGTAATGCTTCGTTGAATATTGGTGGTTCTTTTGTGGCGACTACAGCGAATGCGATCGCTTTTGGCAATCAAGGTTTTTTTAGTGCTTCAAATCCAGAAAGTTCTTCATCTCTGCTAACGGTCAACCCTTCCGCCTTAATATTTAATCAAATCAAAACCGCACCTATCCAAAATAACTCAGTGGCTCCCTCCGGTTTAAATCCATCTTCTGAATTTATAGCAAGAGGTTTGCGCGTACCAGATGGCAAGAGCTTGCTGTTGGTAGGCGGCGATATCAATATGGATAGTGGAGGATTGTTTGCTTTTGGTGGGCGAGTTGAGTTAGGTGGGTTATCAGGCGCGGGAACAGTTGGGTTAAATAGCGATGGTAATAATCTGAGCTTAAGTTTTCCAGATAGTGGAGAAAGAAGTAATGTTTTCCTTCGCAATGGCGCTCTGGTAAGAGTTACTGCTGATGATGGTGGAAGTATCGCGGTTAATGCTCGGAATTTAGAGATGACAGCAGAAAGTTCCCTGGTTTTAGGGATAGAAAGTGGGCTAGGTTCTGATAATAGTAAGGCGGGAAATATTGAGCTTAATGCAACTGGAGCAATTAGTCTTGATAATGTGAGTCAAATTGCTAATCAGGTGCGACGAGAAGCAAACGGACAGGGAGGTGATGTCAATATCAGTGCTAGCACGTTACAAGTGAAGGGCGGATCACAGGTAAGTACTGGTACTTTTAGTGCGGGTAAGGGGGGAAATTTAACCATTGATGTGCAGGATGTGCAAGTGATTGGTGGAAGTGCCAATCAGCCTCCCAGTGGCCTGTTTGCTTCCGCAGAGCCAAACTCAGGAGATGCAGGAGACTTGACAATTAAAACTAATACTTTGCTAGTACGAGATGGAGCATTGCTGGTAACTAGTACTTTTGGTGCGGGCAAGGGTGGAAACTTAACCATTGATGCTCAAGATGTACAAGTGATTGGTGAATCAGCTGATGCTCTGTTTGGCAGCATCTTGAGTGCTGACGCATACGCAAACTCAACAGGGAATGCGGGAGACTTGACTATTAAAACTAATACTTTGCTAGTGCGAGATGGGGCAGAGGTGAGTGCTAGTACATATGGTGCGGGTAAGGGGGGAAATTTAACCATTGATGCTCAAGATGTGCAACTGATTGGTACAAGTCTCGATAGTCGGTTTTTCAGTAACTTAGCAACTTCCGCACAGCGAAACTCAACAGGAGATGCGGGAGATTTGACGATTAAAACTAATACCTTGCTAGTCAAAGATGGGGCACAGGTATCTACTGGTACTTCTGGTACAGGCCAAGGGGGAAATTTAATCATTGATGCCCAAGACGTACAACTGATTGGTACAAGTATCGATAGTCGGTTTTTCAGTAACTTAAGAACTTCCGCAGGGTCAAATTTAACAGGGGATGCGGGAGATTTAACAATTAAAACTAATACTTTGCTAGTCCGAGATGGGGCAAGCGTGAGTGCTGCTACATCTGGTGCGGGTAAGGGGGGAAATTTAATCGTTGATGCCCAAGACGTACAACTTATTAGTAGTGCCGATGGTCAGTTTCCCAGTGGCTTGTTTGCTGACGCAAGGTTAAATTCAACAGGGGATGCGGGAGATTTGACTATTAAAACTAATACCTTACTAGTGCAAGATGGGGCACAGGTGAGTACTAGTACATTTGGTGTGGGCAAGGGTGGAAATTTAATCGTTGATGCCCAAAACATGCAACTGATTGGTACAACTGCTGATGGTCGGTTTCCCAGTGGCTTGGCTGCTTCCGCACAGCGAAACTCAACAGGGGATGCAGGAGATTTGACTACTAAAACTAATATCTTATTAGTGCGAGATGGAGCTGCAATAACCGTGCAAAGTTTGGGAACAGGAACCGCAGGCAACATGACATTAAATGCTCGCTCTATCCGTTTAAACAACAACGCTTTACTTAGCGGTAACACACGCAACGCTAGAGTTAACCCGAATAGGGAGCAAGCGACAATTAACATTAACTCACAAGATTTGTTAATGAGCCGTAATAGCAACATCAGAACCAACGCCAGGGGGGAAAACGTCATCGGCGGCAACATCAATATTGACACCGATTTCCTTGTTGCTTTTGAAAATAGTGATATCAGCGCCAATTCTCAAGACTTCCGTGGGGGAAATGTGCGAATCAATGCCCAAGGTATCTTTGGTATACAGTTCCGAGATGTGGAATCTGAGAAAACAAGCGATATCACCGCAACAGGAGCAAGTTCTGAGTTAAGTGGTAATGTAGAAATCAACACACCTGATGTAGACCCTAACAGTGGCTTAGTCAACCTGCCAACAATAGCCCCTGACACTGAAGTAGCACAGACTTGTCAAGCTGGTGGAAATTTAGCTAAGAGTAGTTTTACAATCACTGGGCGCGGCGGTTTGCCACCTAATCCAGGTGAAGCTCTTAACACTGATGCAGTGCAGGTAGATTTGATTACTCTCAATCCAAACAGCGATCGCCGCGATCGCTCATATTCTACCAGTAAAACAACTACCCCCACACCAGAACGCATTATAGAAGCTACTGGTTTGGCGCTAAACCAAAAAGGGGAAGTCGTTCTGACAGCAAATCTTCCCACTACTAAGCCCCATATTCCTTGGTTGAAGCCTGCATCTTGCAGAGCAAGTTAACATTTGACTTCACTAGAGTGCAACTCAATTGCATCCCAATACTGTTCGGTTAAGCATTTTTAACTTGAAATTGGGCTTGGGGAAAAGGTTAAAGGGTAAGGGTTAAAGGTTTTTCTCTTCCCTTTTCCCCTTAACCGAAAGGTATTGGATTGCATCGACCTGCAACTCAATTGCATCGACCTGCAACTCAATTGCATCGACCTGCAACTCAATTGCATCCACCTGCAACTCAATTGCACCCACCTGCAACTCAATTGCACCCACCTGCAACTCAATTGCATCAACAACTACAATTTAAGTAAGTCGGTGCAATAAAACCAAACTATGTAAATAAAAGTAAATAAGGCTCAAACTCTTTCTCCCCCTGCTCCCTGCCCCCTGCCCCCTGCTCGCTTAACCCGTTTAACTATATCTCAATACGCTTGGGTTAAGGACTACTGGTAAAAAATTTTGGGTTTTCGAGACGCGATAAATCGCCGTCTCTACAAGTGTTTTTGTCTTATCTGAACTGTATTGAGCTAAAAACTTTACCTTACTGTTAGTTTTAGTGTCGCAATGGGCACATTAAATATATACTCTATTACGGTATACATATATGCCTACCCAAGATACCACACGCCGTTTACGCCCTCAACTAATTAGTGAAGATGTTACCTCATGGCACGGGTTGCAAACCATCAGCACCTACAATACAACCCGTGCTGATGCCAATACTACAAAGTTACAGCAAGCTTATCAAGCTATGTTGAGTTCTCAACAAACCGAAACCGAAAAACTAACTTTATACCGTGCTGCTGCCGATGCTGCCCGATTAGCAGAATGGGAATTTCACAATGCGGTATTAGCCATGAAAGAAGTCGTGCGCGGGCAATATGGCTCAGATAGCGATCAAGCCCAAGCGGTTGGATTGAAGAAAAAATCAGACCGCAAGCGTTCTAGCCGCAAAAAGTCAGTTGCGCTTACAAGGTAACGCTCTTTCAAGAAACAGAAATGTTTCTTTACATCCATCACGAGCGATCGCTGGGCTTTTTTAAGTCCCACCCTTTAGGGCTGGGGTTTCTGACTCTCTAGGTTGCAGCATTCCACCTTTGGTTCAGTTGCAAAATCATTCAAACCAACAGCTTTCAATAGCGCCGTCCAAGAAGTATCTTGCAAATTGGTGCGACGCACTTCACTAGCAGCACTCAGCGCTTCATACCAAATACCATTACTTCCATAAAGGGTTACGCGTTGGCTTGGTGTCGCTTTTTCCAATTGAGTTTTCAAAGTAGGGTTCAGTTGCTCCCGTTTTATGTATCCTTCAATATCAGCAATAATTTGCTTATCCTGATTACAGTAAATGTTGAAATACCAACGATAGCGCTTACCTATCTCCAGGGGTGCTGCTTTTGATGGCAAAGGAAGGCTGACTACTCCAGGTGTCCCCGTTAAAGAAGTTTTATAAATAGTCTGATCTCCTGCTTCATCTTCTAGCACAAACTCTCCAGATGCAAAGTCCGATGCATAAGGGACATAAAATAAGAAATTAGGATGCTCTCTGATCGTTGTGCCAAACACCAATTCTGAGTTTGAATAAACAGGTACTAGGGCTGTGAGCCGCTTTTGAGAAGAAGTCAGAGGCTTATTGATATCCTGACCACAGCCACGACTACCTGCTTCTGCTCGCTTACCTGGTTCCCCGATGTCTTTTGGTGGGGGTGGTGCAGCAAAAATCAATGATTGGTTTAATTGTCCGTTGGGATTTGTAGGCTGTGCCTGCACATCTATAGAGCTAAGGAATGTTAAACTAATGGCGAGGAAAATTTGAATCTTTTGTACAGATAACTTCATATTTTTACGCCTCAAGTTGTAGAAATTAGTTGTCGCTGTTTTGTTGTAAAGATAGGTAAACTGCCACTGTGCCGCCAGTAGCCACTAAAATCAAAGCTGACGGAACTAGGGGAACCCAAATTCCTTGGTAAAAGAGAATTAAGCAAGAAACGTATAAAACTCCAAGTACACCTCCTCCCGCCAGTACTAAATATAGTCTTGACCTATTGCTTGGTGCGATCGCCTGTAATCCCGCTATACTGAGTGTCTGCGACACAGCTACGCCGAACGTACCTCCAACCACTGACCAACTCCAAACCCACAAAACTTCGCCCCAAACGGGCAAAACTGATATCAAAGGTCGCCCATCCATCACCGCACTCAACAGCTGACTCACCATTTGTGCTTGCAGAACCACCCCTGGTATTTCTTCGGAAAAAGCCTGCCCAGTCATGTAGGGGGTAGGACTATAATCACGAAAGCTTTGGGCAGTAGTACCAATAAGAACAATGCGGTCTTTGACTTGATCAGCGTTGACTTTACCCCTAAGAACATCTGTGAGTGTGACTTTAGGAGCAATTTCTAAAGGAGAATGTTGGAAAGAGCGGTAATTGAGCAATATTTGGTAGCCCCCTGCATCTGCTTTTTGATAGCCACCCATGTGAGGCTGCAACCGCTTAAAAACGACGTTACCTAACTGCAAATCCCCGGAGTCAGTATATTTGGCAGAAATGCCTTCTGCCTGCAAGTAGTGGAATGCCAGTTGAGCATTAAGGGCGTAGCGTGCAGTACAAGGGGAGGTTGGGTCTGCTGGTTGCATTGCCAATAAATGCCGACGCAGAACCCGGTCTAAGTCTGGGATAACATCACTAAACCCTTGGCGTTCTGGCGGAACTCCTAAAGGAGGTGAAATTCCTGGACGGTCTTTTGTCAGTTCTTTAACTTTGCAAATTGCAAAAAGCTTGTCATCTGTTTTCAACCGAGTCGCCAAAGAAGCTTGGTTAAGTTGTGATGACTGATCATAATAAATATCCAAGCCAATGGCTTTGGGTTGGAACTGTGCAAGTTTTTCCAAAAGTCTGGCTAGTGCTAGCTCTGATAGTGACCCTCTTCTTTCTTTTTGCTCTGGTAACTGAAAATCTTCTTCAGTAACAGTGACTATCAACAAGCGCGGATCTTGCTTTTCTTGAGGACGCGATCGCATCAATTGATCGTAAGCTTGTAATTCCCATGTTTGCAATCCTCCCATTTGCCTGACTCCCAGCACGCTGATGGTGAGCATCACACTCATTAGCAATCCCCTGGTGAGCAGGCGGGTGTTAAGTTTAATTCGGGGCTTTGGCCAAGCTATTGGTGTGGCCGCAGGATTTTCACAAATTATCGGTAGCCAAGTTGCCCCTGGAAATTTGTCCTCTAATCCTTGCAGCTTTTCTCTGGCAGTGCGAACTGCAATATATAAAGATGCGCCTGAAGAAAAAGCTGCCAGAAAATCCTTTAAAAATGCTTGCGCCACCAGATCGGGCACAGGTTCCCGCATGACAATGATTTGGGGAATATGTAAATCTTGTAGTTCTCGCGCTAATCCCAATCCATCACAGGAGTTGAAAATCGCCAGCTGCAACCCATTGGTGACGGCATTTCTCAAGGCATATTTCAGGTCTGCAATTGTTAAACTATCTTTGTCATTGATATAGATGCGACCAGTTTCACCCTCGCTTCTACTATGACCAGCGAAAAATAAAATGTTCCAAGGTTGGTTCCACAGCTGATCGTTGATCTGATGACGTTGGGGCTGTGTCAAAAAGGTTGTGGCAGCATTGGGCAATTTTTGTAATAATTCGCAGTCTTTGTCCACATCAATACCAGCCGTATTGCCTAAAATCGCCAATATTTTGATTTTCTGTCTATAGGTAGATGTCTGCAATAGAGTTACTTGTTCTGACTCTGGAATACTCAAAGCTATTTCGGCTTTCGGGTAATCGTCCTCAACCAAATCCCATACATGCCAAGGAAGTTTCTGTAGCTGCATAGAGTAAGTGCGAATCAGCACTCGCACCTCATCATTGGGCTTCAAGTGTATAAACAATTTTTTCCGAATCTGCCAAAATAACTCTGACTTTAGCCAGTGATTAAAGTGCGATCGCAACTCACCAGCTTTGCTTTGACAGTCATCACGCCGTTGGGTAATAGAACCATCGTAAATAATTTTTTTGGCTTTGATGCGGCCATTTCCTAGACTACAATAAGTTGACCGCCACTCGTCAATTGCTGTAGCTATTTCTAGATTGGGAGGTAAGTAACCAGAGGTTTCTATGCTGGGACGTTTGCCATCTTCTCCAATCTCCAGCGTTACCCGCACCCCTAACTCCAAATCGCCATCTAGCTTCAGAACAACTAACTTTCCCATTTGCAGCACCCCGATTCTTTTTCGCTTCAGATGAGAAAACTTTCTATAACGCTAATATTCCCCAGGACTAATTTAATACTAAAGCGTTCCCCCACCTCGCCACTAAACTGCAATTGAATATTCTTGTTAGTACTCCTAGTTTGCGCTTCCATAATAGGTTCTCCCTCTGATCCTTCAAAGTCAAGCACCATCAGTTGGAGATTTGGTGGCAGATAAATGTCTTTGGATGTAGGATGCACTTCTACGATAATGTCTATTTCCCGTTTATTCTTTTGAATGAAGGCAACGACTAAAATTATGGCTTGAATGATTCCTGTTTTTCCTAAATCAATCAGCTTACCCCTGCTAATAAAAGAATCATTAGCACTTCTTAGACTCCAATCTAGATTAGCACTTTGATTATCAAAAAGAGTTTCAATTTCTTGCCAACCAACCTCAAAAATATTTTCCAACCATTGTTGCAATTTAACTAAAGTATTGTTGGAAGTGAGCGATTGAGAAGTTAACTCAACTTGCCTCACTTGAGTAAGTTCTTCTAAATACTCTAATAGATTGTCCAAAGGTTGAAATTGGTTGGTTGGTAACAAATCAGTTTGTACCTGCCTGACAAATCCCAGCAGCGTCGCTTCTCGAAATGATTTCTTTATCTGTACAGCCACATAGCCAATTCGATTTGACTGGACTTCAGGCGGTACATAAACAAATTGTGCATCTTCCAACACCGGGCGGCATTCTAACGATCCCAAGTATTTTAGTGACAAATCAGCTACATCCAGAAGTGTCTGCTGTATAGGGTTCCAACTATCGCTCTTGTCTAAGTCTGTCTCAAATCCCATGTATTGTAGATAAGAGTTTACGAAAGACACAGACAAGGTATTGAGATAAACTTGTTCAGCTTTTTTTTGTGTGGCTTGTCGTTTACATAACTCTTGTGCTCGATGTCTTCCATCTGGCGGTATAGGCCCTGAAAATGTTAAAGTATCTTCGATTTTGTCCATATTTTTTGCCAAATAATGTAAATTTTATGAAAATCTTAAATACATAAATATTCTTGAAGTTTATCAGTAAATTTTGTTAGGCATCGTTGGTAGAAACTATGTAAAGATGTAATTCCAATGCCCCATTCTGCCGAAATATCTTTCCAGGAAGTTCCCGAACATCTTCTTTTAGCTATAGCTTTAAAATTCGCTTCTGGATGACCTTTTATGTGTTCTTTGCAAAAAATAAATTCTGGGTCAGTTTCTATACATTCTATTATTTGTTCAGATAAAGACATCGGTTGAGATTGAGATGATGCTATATTTTCTAGATGAGAGTCTTCGAGATTGATTTCATTTCCTTTGCCGATAACTTTGGGGATAGCTTCTGGAAAAAAGCGTTTACTTAGTAGCATGTTTACCCAGGTTATAACTTCGCCGCGCTCTGGGTCATACTTATTAATATTGTTATCTTGACAAAGATAGAAAAATAAATTTTGTACTGCCTCATCATAAATATCTTCATAAAGTAGTCGAAATTGACCTTTATAAGGATGAATAAGTCTACCCGACTGCCAAATAGCATTCATCAGCCTTGTTAAAGCTACCCGCTGTTCTTTTGTTGCGTATGGATGTTGTTGAGCTTTGAGCGCTAATTCTTTAAGTTGTACATCTAGTTGTTTTCTCCAGTCGTTAGTCATAAAAGACCTCGAATTCAAATGCACCAACTTGCGAGTCTATATATATCTCATGTATGGATTGCGATTTTTACACAAACTAGCCATAATCGTTACAAAACTTTTCGCTCAGACATTAAAGAAATGTTGGGAAGTACAGTGTCAGCGTTCTTGCTGTTCAAGGGACTTCTTGTAGAAGAGGTAAAAGGGTAAGGGGGAAGAGGAAAAGGCTACAGAAACAGTTAACTTCCAAAGAGATTATTTTCGTATCAGTAACCTAAGTTTTTGTATAGTCCAAATGTTCTGAGTTATTATTAGCTTGCTATTTGGGTGACTTTACTTGATTCAACCCTAGTTTTAGTATGTCTACTTCTCTTTTTCAAGGATGCTTGTCTCAGTATTTATTACAATGCCTGTCTTTTTTTGGCTCTAACCCTTCGGTTTATACGTTGGTATGCCCTATTTTTGAATCTAGCTCAATAATGTATAACTTAAAATTAGCTTGATTTTCTCTCGTCAGCGAAAAATCCAGGATCAGAACTTCGATGGAACGCACAGAGGAAAGCAGAGATTGTATTAGTCACCCTGAACAAGGCTAGTCCCCAATCTCCAATTCTGTTTTTTCAAGAATCATTCTCTGTTTTTTGGCATAAATTTAGTAAATACTGGTGATGTGTATATAGCAGCATTGATCACTAGAGATTAACTTATGAATAACTCCACCTATCAGCTAGACAATTTCGCTTTAACATTGCCAATTTCCCAATCAGCTCGCATAACTGCCCAGCAATTTGCTACCCAGCAGCCAAATTCTGAAAAAGCAGAGCAAGTTCGGCTGAATACGCTGGCTGTGTGGGTGGTGAATGACTACTTAGAAATGATGGATATTCCTACTGACCTCCAAGCTAGTGACAGCTGGAACCCCATCATGCGCCTCTGTGGTGATGTAGCTGACTTAGAATTGCCCTCAATTGGTCGTCTGGAGTGTCGCCCTGTGCGGGAACATCAAGGGATATGTTCCATTCCTCCAGAAACTTGGGAAGAACGTGTGGGTTATTTAGTAGTTCAATTTGATGAATTGCTCCAAGAAGCAAAGCTGCTTGGTTTTATCCCTAGTGTCACAACTGAAACACTGCCTTTAGCGCAACTGCAACCATTAGAGGCGTTTATCGACCACTTGGGTCAACTGCGCCAATCCTCAGTTAGTTCACTAGTGGATTTAAGTCAGTGGTTTGCTGGTATATTTGAGGCAGGTTGGCAGACTATTGAATCCCTTTGGAACGTACCGGAACTCAGACCAGCTTATGCTTTTCGCAGTACTGAAACTTTAGACCTAAATGCCCTCAATCAACCAGAACCAATTACTAAACGTGCAAAACTGATTGATTTGGGTATCCAAATTCTCAACCAACCCGTCATATTGATTGTGGAAATTAGCCCAGAAAAAGATCAGCAAACCAGTATTCATCTCCAATTGCACGCTACTGGAAATCAATTCTACTTACCGCCAGGAGTTCATCTCACCGTTTTAGATAGTTCGGGAACAGTATTCCTAAATGCTCAATCTAGAAGATTAGACAACTACATTCAGTTGCAGTTTCGCGGTGAACCTACAGAGCAATTTAGCGTTAGGATAGCCTTGGATAATACTAGCATTACCGAACATTTTAGGATTTGAAACATCTAACTATCTTTCTGGCTTGTCAGTAATTTATTAAGTAGTAATTCGTTAATTAAAATTAAAAATTCAAGCTGGCATTTGGGGATTTTAAAAAAGTCTGTAAACGCTTGTGGAGCTTGTTATGAGACATTAGAACAGGGCATGGTTTCGCACAAGGGGATAACGACAGTCATGAGTAAGTTAGTGGTTCTTAAATTCGGAGAGGGTAGTTTTGAGCAAGGGTTTGCTGTTACCCTCCAAATTGGTGAAGAACACGAGCGTGCTGCGACAGAAATCACAGGGAAGCTACCTTCATTCCCTGAAATGCCGCTTTATTATAGTCATTGGCAGTCTAGTTATCGGCAGATAGGCAATCGTTATCGCCTCCATGCTGACCAAATGCAGGTAACAAATGTATCGATGGTGCAAGACTGCGAAAACGCTTCCTATATTTTGCGGGCACGCTTCAATACCTGGCTGCGAGCAGAGGAGTTTCGTCCTTTGAGGGAAAAATGGTTAGAAAAATTGTCCTCCACGGAAGAAGTGCGGGTGATTTTGCAAACAGAAAATAGCCAATTGCAGTTATTACCCTGGCATTTGTGGGATTTGTTAGAACGCTACCCCAAGGCTGAAATCGCTCTTTCTTCACCATCCTACGATCGCATTCAAAAACCACGCGCTTTAAATCAATTAGTCAACATTTTAGCAATTGTGGGCAATAGTCAGGGAATTGACACCCAGGCTGATCAAGCTTTACTACAACAGTGTAGCAATGCAGAAGTTAGCTTTCTGGTAGAGCCACAAAGGAAGGAATTGACTGACAACCTTTGGGGAAAAAACTGGGATATTCTCTTTTTTGCTGGGCACAGTTCCAGTAACAAAAATGGAGAAAGCGGACGAATTTACCTGAATAAAACTGATAGCCTCACCATTGGCGAGTTAAAGTATGCTCTCAAGAAAGCCATTGAAAACGGCTTGCAACTAGCTATATTCAACTCCTGTGATGGATTGGGATTGGCGCGAGAACTGGCTGATTTGCAAATCCCTCAGATGATCGTTATGCGTGAACCTGTCCCAGACAAGGTTGCCAAGGAGTTCTTAAAATATTTTCTCCAAGCTTTTGCTGGTGGTGAGCCTTTATATCAAGCGGTACGCCAAGCACGGGAACGGTTGCAAGGACTGGAGGATCAATTTCCCTGTGCGACTTGGCTACCAATGATTTGCCAAAATCCAGCACAGATACCACCCACTTGGGATGAATTAAGGTCTACAAAAACTGAAGAAGATATACCAAATTTAGCTTTGTCCACCAAACGCAGATTTACGATAACTTTGTTATCTAGTTTGGCGATTACAGCCTTAGTTTGTGGGGTAAGATTGCTGGGATTGCTGGAAAATCCAGAGATTCAAGCCTTTGACCAGATGATGCGATCGCGTCCGGCGGAGGGACTTGATCCCCGACTGTTGATCATCACAATTGACGATAACGATCTAGCAGTTCAACGACAAAACAAGGAATCCTTGATTGGAGCTTCGATTTCCGAAACATCTCTCAACAAACTTCTGGCAAAACTGAATCAATACCAACCCCGTGCGATCGGCTTGGATATCTACCGCGATTTTAAGGCCGAAGACCCAGATTTAATTAATCGTCTTCAAAAAACTCAGAACTTGATTGGCGTATGCAAAGGAAGCGATCGCACAGTAAATATCCCAGGCAATGGGCCGCCACCAGAAATCTCCCCAACAAATCTGGGATTCAGTGACTTTATTCACGATCGTGATGGAGTTATCCGTCGGCATCTCCTGTTCATGAACCAGGAAGCTACATCGTTGTGTACTGCTCCCTTTGCATTCAGCTTAAAACTGGTTTCTCTCTATCTGCGCCCTTCAGGGATTGAACCAAAATTTACCCCTGAAGGAAATTTGCAACTGGGTAAAACTATTTTTCCAAACCTGAAATCTCGGACTGGTGGCTATCAAAATATTGATGCTAATGGCGGTCAAATCTTGCTCAACTACCGTTCCTCAACACAAGTAGCCGAGCAGGTGAAGCTAACTCAATTTTTATCTCGTCCAATTAACCCAAGTGCTATCAAAGACCGAATTATTTTGATTGGTGTGACGGCAAAGGGGGATTCTCCAGACACCTGGCCTACACCCTATGGCGTTCCTTTAGATCAGCAAATGCCAGGAGTGTTAGTACAAGCGCATATGGTCAGCCAGATCCTTGGTGCAGTCCAGGATGGGCGGCCGTTGCTGCGGGTTTGGTCACTGTGGGCTGAGGTGGGCTGGATTTGGGGTTGGTCTTTAGTAGGGGGAGTCATAGTTTGGCGCAGGCTTTCGTTCCCTTGGTTGGCATTAGCAGTTAGTATTACCTCTAGTGTTCTTTATTTACTTTGCTTTGGTCTGTTAATTTCGGGTGCTTGGGTGCCTTTTGTCCCTTCGGCTTTGTCGTTAGTAGTCACGGTTGGCTTGATGTCAAATTATCAGAAAACAAAAGTTCGGGTGGCAAGTGGGGAGTAGGGGAGTAGGGGAGTAGGGGAGTAGGGGGAGCAGGGGAGGCAGGGGAGGCAGGGGGAGCAGGGGAGGCAGGGGGAAAAGAATTTGGCTAATGTAATTTTTGGAGTTCAATAGGGAATAGGGAAAGATTTTTTTATTAGATTTTTGGATAACCAGCAGATAAATCTACAATGTTTGCATACTTAAGGGAAGGTTTTTATGAAGTCAAATTCAAAACCGATAAAACTGTTTTTACTAGTAACTTTTAGCTGCACTAGTTTACTAGTTAGCCTGAATCCAGTACTGGCAAAACCAACTCTTGGTTCTTCACCTAGCGATGCCTACGGCGGGTTACGCCTACGCTCTGATGCTAAAACGACCCTAGCTAAAGCCACAACCTATAATCAACCTTCACTTCCACCAGGGCCCCCTCCTGGAGGTCGCGTTCGTGGTGGAGCGAAGCGCGGGCAGGTGGCTGGATGTCCAGTTACTAAACTTGACCTGACTGCTTTAGTACCCTTTACTGAGGAAGCTAACTCGGTGATCAATGTCTGGGGACAGACAACGGTAGAACGCCCAAGTTGGTTTTTCTATGTGCCGTATGCCAAAGATTTGCCCTATGAAGTGGAATTTGTGCTGCAAGATGAGGACTCTAACGAGATTTACCAAAAAGCGATCGCTCTACCAGATAAACCAGGTGTGATCCGCGTTTCTCTGCCTACTACGGCTCCTGGCTTGGCACTAAACAAACAATACCGCTGGTTTTTCACCATTAACTGTGATCAGGAAAAGAATTCTCCCCCGACTTTTGTCGAAGGGGTAATACAAAGAGTCGAACTGAATCAAACTGCTCTCAAAGAGCTACAAACCACAGAACTTCTAAAGCGCTATGATATCTATGCCCAAAACGGGATATGGTACGAAGCACTGACGATACTGGCTCAACTGCGCGATCAAAACCCTAAAGATGCAGCACTGCAAGCAGAGTGGCGAAATTTGTTACGCAGCATCCGCTTAGATGATATTGCAGCAGAACCGATTATTTTGGAAAAATCTTAAACTAATCTTCTTTGTGCAAGATATCATCATCCCGTCGCTCCCGATTAATATCGGGGCTTTCTGTTGTCCAATTCTCATCTGCTTCTAGAGATTCAGGAACCATGACAAACTCAGTTTCTTTTGTATGGTTATTCCCCCATTCATCCAAAACATCTTTGATCAGCACTTCTTGCAACCAAATCTTAGCGACAACAGTTAGGGGTAGTGCCAGAAATAACCCTAAAAAACCAAAGAAAGTTACGAAAAATAGTTGAGCAATTAAGGTTACGGCTGGTAGCAACGAAACTTGCTGTGCCATCACAATTGGCGTGATGAAATTACTCTCAACCTGTTGAATAATAAAGTACAGAATCAAGACAGCAACGGCTTTCCAGGGATCATCCAACAGAGCGATCGCCATTGCCGGGATTACACTAATTGTCGGTCCCAGGTTAGGAATTAAGTTCAAGAATCCTGCCAAAATTGCTAAAGCTAGTGCTGCCTTTATCCGCAAAATTGATAAGCCAATCAGACTCATCATCGCTACTACAAACATAGCAATGAAAGCGCCTGTAATCCATCCCCCCAAAGAGACTTCGCACTTATTTAAAATTCCTTCCACCCGCCGCCGATAAAATGAGGGGAAAAGCCTTACAAAGACTTTGCGGTAAGCCACAGGATCGGCTAATATCATTCCTGTTAAAACCAACACTAGCAAAATCTTCAGGACGGCTTCCAAAGAGCCAGATACAAAGGCGAAGGAGTTTCCCAGTAACCGATTGACGAAGGGCTGTGCCTGTTGAATGAGGCTGTTGATATCTGGGATATAGGGAACCAACTGGTTAGGAATACGAGTTCTCAGGGCGTCAAGCCAACTATTAAAGCGCTCAAACCCTCTAGGAACCTGATAGGTTAGTTCTTGAAACTGCTGTGCAAAGGGTGGCACAATTAGCCAGAAAAAACCTACGACACCTGCAAAAAAGATAGCTACTGCAAGGAGGACGGCAAATCCACGCCTCATGCCAAAGCGTTGAAAGCGTTTCGCTAGCCGATTTAAGGTGACGGCTAAGACAACTGCGGCAAACATGAGCAAAAGTACTTCCCGAATTTGCCACAGGATATATAAAGAAATAACGATGGCGATTAAGCCGATCCATTGACCCAGGTTCACAGGCTGACTCCCAACGGTTGGCGAGATGCAATTTTCTTGTAATTCAGCTAGGTTAGCTGATTTTAGGAACTTGTGTGTAGATACTTGCGAGTTAATTTTGTTTCTGTGCTTGGAATCTCCACAGTAGCGCGATCGCTATAATTACAATCGGCGACAATATTATAATCAGCGCGTTGGTTGCTGTCGCCGGAATTGACAGACTTGGCCCTGCATACTTAATCAATACTGATAACAAAGCTGAGAGTAAAAGCAGTTTCAGAACCAATCCTAGTTGATTTTCCATAACAGTACGGTAATACACATTTTTCTGTTGGGTATACACGAATTTAGGCTGCACTATCTACTTTCTAGAATAGAAACTAATAGCTCATAAATAGATAAAAGTCTTTTTTACCCACATTCTTGACTTATAACTACCACGATTTAGAGCGACATAATCCATTTGGGTTAAGCAAGTTCATCTGTTAAGGCAGGCAGGGGGAGCAGGGGAAGCAGGGGAAGCAGGGGGAGAAAAAAAGCTTAACTGAACTGTATTGCAACATAATCACTACTTAAGCATTTGTTGAATTAACTGATATAGCATCTTTCGATGCATTGTTAGGGATTTCCAGAAATTAAATTATCCAAATTCTTCTCCCCCTGCCTCCCCTGCTCCCCCTGCTCCCCCTGCTCAATTTGGAGGGTACATTAAAATGCCTGTTGAAACTAATAACAAAAGCTCCATCAAACCGCCTAAAGTTCAGCAGTTTAGGGGGAGTTTCTTAATTTTTCTAACCCTGTTGTTATTACTGAACTTTATTGTTCCGATTTTTTTGCGATCGCCATCGCCGCAAGTTCCCTATAGTACTTTCCTGGCTCAAGTAGAAGCGGGGAAGGTAGATCGAGCGATTGTGGGTGGCGATCGCATTGAATACACCATCAAAACTCAAATTCCAGATGGTAAATCCACTGAACAAGTGTTTATCACTACACCAGTAGGGATTGACCTAGATTTGCCGAAAATTCTCCGTGAGCATAATGTCGAGTTTGCTGCACCACCACCAAACCCAAATGCCTGGTTTGCTACCTTACTTAGTTGGATTGTACCACCGTTAATTTTCTTTGGCATTTGGGGCTTGTTAATGAATCGCCAAAGTGGCCCGGCTGCACTAACGGTAGGTAAAAGTAAAGCCCGCATCTACTCTGAAGGTAGCACTGGTGTCAAATTTAGCGATGTAGCTGGCGTCGATGAAGCGAAGGCGGAATTAGCAGAGATTGTCGATTTTCTCAAAAATGCTGCCAAATACACCACACTGGGGGCAAAAATTCCTAAAGGTGTAATGTTGGTAGGGCCTCCGGGTACTGGTAAAACATTATTAGCAAAAGCGATCGCAGGTGAAGCGGCTGTCCCTTTCTTCAGTATTTCGGGTTCGGAATTTATCGAATTGTTTGTGGGCGTAGGTGCTGCACGAGTCCGTGACTTGTTTGAACAAGCCAAAGAACAAGCTCCTTGTATTGTGTTTATCGACGAGTTAGACGCACTGGGTAAATCTCGTGGCGGTGCTGGGCCAATTATGGGTGGTAACGATGAGCGAGAACAAACTCTTAACCAGTTACTCAGCGAGATGGATGGCTTTGATACCAACATAGGCGTGATTATCATCGCTGCAACTAACCGTCCAGAAATTCTCGACCCGGCTTTACGCCGTCCTGGTCGATTTGACCGACAAGTTGTCGTCGATCGCCCTGATAAAATTGGTCGGGAAGCAATTTTAAAAGTCCACGCCAGAAACGTTAAATTGGCTGATGATGTTAACTTGAGCACCATTGCTATTAGGACTCCTGCTTTTGCTGGGGCAGATTTAGCCAACCTTGTAAATGAAGCCGCACTGTTAGCTGCACGGCGAAATAGCCAAGCCGTGACAATGGCAGATTTCAACGAAGCTATTGAGCGTCTGATTGCTGGCTTAGAAAAACGCTCCCGTGTGCTGAATGAAACGGAGAAAAAGACCGTAGCTTATCACGAAGTTGGTCACGCCATCATTGGTGCATTGATGCCCGGTGCTGGTAAAGTCGAAAAAATCTCCGTTGTCCCTCGTGGTGTCGGTGCTTTGGGTTACACAATTCAGATGCCGGAAGAAGACCGCTTTTTGATGCTAGAAGATGAAATTCGCGGGCGTCTTGCTACCCTTTTGGGTGGACGTTCTGCCGAAGAAATCGTTTTTGGCAAAGTTTCCACGGGTGCTGCTGATGATATTCAAAAAGCTACTGAATTGGCAGAACGCGCCATTACTCTTTATGGGATGAGCGATCAACTTGGGCCAGTGGCGTTTGAAAAGAGTCAACAGCAGTTTCTCGAAGGTTATAGCAATCCGCGTCGTGCTATCAGTCCCAAAGTGGCTGAGGAAATTGATCGGGAAGTTAAGCAGACCTTGGATAATGCTCACCATATCGCCTTGACTATTCTGCAACATAACCGCGAGTTATTAGAGCAGACCGCAGAAGAACTGTTGCAAAAAGAAATTTTGGAAGGTTCGCAACTGCGGGAATATATTAACCAAGCAAAAGTACCGATAAAAGTTGAAGAATGGTTGCGGACGGGTAAGTTATCTGAAGATCAGCCACTGCTACAAACACTCTTGGTTTAAAATCTTTCGCAAAGGCGCAGAGAGTTTTTATTGAAAACCGTAGGCTACACCTACGGTTTTTTACGTCAAACTCAACCAGCCAAAAACTTGTTCCACAGTCAGTTCCAACTCGATACCCTCCAGGATGGGTAATTTATCAGTACCTTCGTATAATTCCACTCGCTGTCCAGGAAAAATCCCCAATACACTTTCATCTTCTGGGTTAATTAACCAGCCGAGTTCAGTACCATTGCGCGAACAATGCAATAATTTACTCAACACTTTTTTTAACCTTTGGTCTGGGGACAGAATCTCAATTGCCCAGTCGGGATGAATTTCAAAACGATTAACAATTTTGCCAGATGGACTTTTAGGAATTCTATCCCAGCGAAACACAGAGACATCAGGGACGATAGAAGCACCGCCGAAGGTACAACGCAGTTCTGGAAAAGCCAAAGCAATTTTTTGACTTCTAGCTAGGCTGTTAATTGTTTCGCAAAGAGTAGCTTGGAGCAAGCTATGTTCACCTTGAGGCATTGGTTTTTGAATAATTTCCCCGTTAATAAAGTCTGATGCTGGTTCAGTTTCCGGCAGTTTGAGGAAGTCGTCTAAAGTTAGTTTGGGTTGACTGGCAATAGTCATAAGTGAGTGGAATAGAAGGGGATGATTTAAATTATGTGGGTTAGCCAAGTTTGCCGCAGGCATCGCCAAGTCACAGACATTATGGCAGAAAGTGCCTCAGCTTCCCGAAGATCCTCCAACTCGTCTGGCGTGAGGGGATTATTTCCTGACCTTTTGATCTACCAAATAAAGTTCTTGCATAGGCGTAGCCTTTCGTAGACATCTCTATTTTTAGCTTGTGTATATATCTAAAGATATAAATAATTGGTGAAAAATTAACATCACACGGTGGGGATTTCTCTTCGCGTCTCACAATCTCTGCGTCTTCTTTGACCAAAACAGTGACCAGTGAACAGTGAACAGTGAAAAGTCTTTCTGTTACCTGACAACTGTTACCTGATATAGGAATCCGGTTTGATTTTTGAAAAGATACGTAGGGTGCGTTAGCGACAGCGTAACGCACTATTACCAGGGATTCGGTGCGTTACGGATTTCATCCTAACGCACCCTACAATACTTAACTTTGTTCAAAAATCAAATAGTAATCCTATAACTGGTAACTGGTAACTGATAACTGGTAACTGTTAAAGGCTTCTGTTCATTAAAGTTTTCTCATTTTGAGTGGTGTTAGCTCTTTGAGTACGGTAAACCGTATTTGCTCGTTAGTTCCCAAAGATTAATTTAATTGTTAAGTTTAGTTACATAAATAAAAAAATTCTGCAACCATTGCTAAGGGAGAAAATCATGAAAATCGGTAATATCTTTGAGGATCAAAACGAATTGAACGACTCTACGCCTTGGCGGTGATTGGGTTTATATCTCTTATAGCTTTGGAAATCTTGACTGGTGTTGAATCAAATTTCTTGAGCTAAATCAGAAATAAGATTTATTTAACATTCTTTAACATGGTTATGAAAGCTACAGATAAATTGGTGCATTTTTTAGAACAAGAGTTGGGTATTTCTGATGGAGCAATTTCTCTTGCTTTGCGACATTGTGAGCAGACCCCCAACTTTCTGGCTATGACCCTCTGGCAGTATGGACTGGTAACACTGGATCAATTAGCCCAAATTTTCGATTGGTTGGAAACAGTATAAGCTGCTGCTTCAACTATTTGGATGGTAAATAGCGGACTTTCTGTGAAAGTCACATTCTCAACAGGTTTCATTTTAAGGATTGGTAATATCTATGGCAATTAAAGAACAGCCTAAGTCACCTCGGTTTCGGATCATTGCTAATATATTACTGGCAGTATCAGGGCTATTTTTGCTCTTAAATTTATTTTTGCCTGGTTTATTTGCTTCTGGTCCGACTGGGGTTCCTTATAGCTTATTTATACATCAAGTACAAGAAGGGGAAGTCAACCGCGTTTCTGTTGGTCAAAACCAAATCCTCTACGAAGTAAAAACAGAAAATGGCGAACCGGGCCCGGTGTTTGCAACTACGCCAATCTTTGATTTAGAGTTACCCAAACTGCTAGAAGAAAAGGGAGTTGAATTCGCCGCTACACCTCCACCCAAGAATACTTGGATTACAACCCTCTTAAGTTGGGTGATTCCACCACTGATTTTTATTGGTATTTGGCAGTTCTTTCTCGCCCGTGGTGGCGGCGGTGGCCCTCAAGGTGCGCTTTCCATTGGTAAGAGCAAAGCTAAGGTTTATGTTGAAGGTGAATCAGCTAAAATCACTTTTGCAGATGTGGCTGGCGTAGAAGAAGCAAAAACTGAGTTAGTGGAAATTGTGGATTTCCTCAAGACTCCAGCACGGTTTACGCAAATTGGCGCTAGGATTCCCAAAGGTGTGTTGTTAGTTGGGCCTCCGGGTACTGGTAAGACACTTTTAGCGAAAGCCGTAGCAGGAGAAGCAGGAGTTCCATTCTTTAGTATCTCTGGTTCGGAGTTTGTAGAATTGTTTGTCGGTGTAGGTTCTTCCAGAGTGCGGGATTTGTTTGAGCAGGCAAAGAAACAGGCTCCTTGTATTGTATTCATTGATGAATTAGATGCAATTGGTAAGTCTCGTAGCAGTAATGGCTTCTACGGTGGTAATGATGAGCGAGAACAGACCCTCAACCAGTTATTAACGGAGATGGATGGGTTTGCAGCAGGGGATGCAACGGTGATTGTCCTAGCAGCTACCAACCGCCCCGAAAGCCTTGACTCTGCATTGCTGCGTCCAGGACGCTTTGACCGCCAGGTGTTGGTAGACCGTCCCGATTTATCTGGTCGGGAAGCAATTCTCAAGATTCACGCTCAAAAGGTAAAATTAGGAGATGATGTAGATTTAAGAGCGATCGCTACTCGTACCCCTGGTTTTGCTGGTGCAGATTTGGCAAACTTGGTAAATGAAGCGGCATTATTAGCAGCTCGCAATCTCCGCCAAAGTGTTGCTCAAGAAGACTTTGCCGAAGCAATTGAACGGGTAGTCGCCGGTTTAGAGAAGAAGAGTCGAGTGATGAACGAGACTGAGAAAAAGATTGTTGCATATCATGAAGTCGGTCACGCAATGGTCGGGGCGCTAACCACAGGAAACGGTCGTGTAGAAAAGATTTCGATTATTCCTCGTGGGATGGCTGCTTTGGGTTACACTCTGCAATTACCAACTGAAGACCGCTTTTTGATGAATGAAGAGGAACTGCGGGGTCAGATTGCAACTCTATTAGGTGGACGTTCCGCCGAAGAGATTGTGTTTAACAGTATTACAACAGGTGCTTCCAACGATTTGCAACGAGCAACTGACTTGGCAGAACGGATGGTAACATCTTATGGTATGAGCAAAGTCTTAGGGCCATTAGCTTACCAACAAGGACAACAATCGATGTTTTTGGGTAATGGTGGGGCTAATCCCCGACGGGCGGTGAGTGAAGACACATCAAAAGCTATTGATAGCGAAGTCAAGGAAATCGTGGAAACAGCCCACGAACAAGCCCTAGAGATTCTTAGACAGAATCGAGACTTGCTAGAAGCGATCGCAACTCAACTCTTAGAAACAGAAGTCATTGAAGGCGAAAAACTGCACAGTTTGCTGAGTCAGGTTAAACCCGTAACTAATTCGTAATTCGTAATTCGTAATTCGTAATGGGCTTTGCCCCGCTACGGTAACGTAATTCCTACACAGAGGGACGCAGAGCATAACTTTGCGTCCTTTTGCGTTAAACCTCTGCGTTCTTCTGCGTTTTAGAAATGCCACTCACAATAATGCAAACACCAGCTAATAAAAATGCCAATGCACCGCCAACTGCACCAATCAAAGGTGTTATTGCTTGCGGTTGGGGAAATATGACACCAAACAAACTCATGGCTAACGCGAAGCCACCAAAATACATCCCAATTCCTAATCCTGCCCATCGCTGGGGTACCAATCCTAAAGCAAAAGGAATTGCCCCATTCACAATTAAACTAAAACCACCAACGATTAATACAATTATCGGAATTTGTGCGCCCACAGATATCATTATCAGTAACGAGGGAATGATTGCACAGATCCCACAAAGCATTGCTTGACGATTACCAATTTTGACGGCGAAGATTCCAGCGGGTATGCTAGCAATTGCGATCGCTAATCCAATCCACACCATCAGCACATCAACATTATCAGTATTCAGTTGAGCCTTCAGTACTTTACCCAAGACATCAAAGAGAAATCGGATACCCCACGCTACACCAAAACCAGTTACTAAAATCAAAGCCAATTTTTGTAACGGCAACTTTACTATTTCTATTTGGTGTCTATCCACTGGTGCTTCTGGAGGATTGACTAATCGCAACACAGCGGCCGCCCCTAGCATGACGAAAGAACCGATCGCAAAGGTATAAACTGGCCCTAAGCTGAGAATAAACTTGTGGCTTATCGGTCTAAAAGCCCCAATTACACCGCCTGCTAAAGTGACAAAACTTACTGCTAAAGGTAACTGGGCTGGTGTCGAATACATTCCCAATAGGCACATAGCTGGAGAGCGAAATATTGTCATTGCTAATGCCCAGGCTACCAATACTATAGGTAAGAGCGATCGCATTACAGTAGTAGGTGGAATCAAACTCACAACGCAAGGTATAGCAATAAACAAAGCCGATGCCAGAATCATACCTACTGAGATGAAGGGAAACCGAGTCCCTACCCACCGTCTAGCTTGGTCTGAAAGTCCCCCCATCAATGGTTCTAGCACCGCACCAAAAGCATTTTCGATTATCACCAAGGCTACTGCAAGCGAGGCGGGAAAACCAAACTGAGTTAAAAGTTGTGGCAAATATATATTGTAAATTAACCAGGTGAGGGTAATTGCTCCCTGCACCACCGCCAATACCCAAACTTGCACCCATAAAATATTGAGATGAGATTTCGAGGTAGTCATAAATAGATGGAAATAGGGCATTGGGCATTGGGCATTGGGCATTGGTTATTTCCTCCTCTGCCCCCTGCCCTTCATGCCCCTCATCCATTCTTTAAGGAAAGCGGTGTGTTTTTAAGGGAACTCAAAGAAATAAATTATCCAATCTTGTGGGGTGGGCATCTTGCCCGCC
>NZ_JAYGHD010000309.1:2443-41815 GCF_034932245.1 Nostoc sp. UHCC 0251 | reverse complement strand
ATGCCCAATGCCCCATGCCCCATGCCCCATGCCCCATGCCCAATGCCCAATGCCCAATATCTATTCTTTGAGCAGCAAATAATATAGTGAACCATTACCGCCTGTGACGCCAGCGCGATCGCCTGCTAGTTTACCAGTCCCCATGAAATAATCCACCCGACCCGGGCCTTTGATGGCGCTTCCTGTATCCTGGTCAAGTACAAAGCGGCTAACAGTACGCCTCTCTAGTTTGCCACCACTAATAGGATAGGGAAATGAGTTGTGAATCAGTGCTAGCGCTCCTGGAGGCATAAGAGACTTATCTGTAGCAATGGAACGTTCTGCTGTTACTGGCACATGAATACTACCAGTAGCTGGTCTACCGCTTGTTTCTTGAAAGAAGACAAATCGTTCCCAACGTGGCAGGTAATTGCTCAACTCTTGGGGTTTTCCCCGGAAATAACTAATCAAACGTGGCATTGTCAACCCTTCCAGTGGAAGTTTGCCATCTTTGGCTAGTTCTTTGCCGATGCTAGTCCAAGGGTAATCAGTTCCACCTGCATAGCCAATTGATGTTGTTTTGCCATTAGTTAATTTAATTTTGGCAGAACCTTGGATATGTACCATGTATGCATCTAAGCGATCGCGGAACCAAAGCATTTCTAAACCGCGCAACTGGCTCTTATTCCCTTGTAAACCATCCTTCCCTTCCAAATCAATTCGTTTTGGGTGGGGTTTGGGCCATTTGCTGAAATCAGGTGGTAGTCGATAAAGGGGATACTTATATGTTGCAGTCTTGACACGGCTAGCGGTGTAAATAGGTTCGTAGTAAGCAGTGAACTTAACAGTACCCTTGCCATCGTTGCCTACAGACTGGTAAAAGACAAACTCTCGGCGAACAGCAGCTTGTAATTGCGCTGCTGACTTAGAACTGACAACTAGTTGGCGAAAACGTATCAAACTCCGGCGGACGCGATCAAGGGTAATTCCCTCAACTGGATAATTTTGATATGCTGCGATCGCCTCTTTCTTTGTTAGGTAAAGCAAACTGTTATCAATGGAAGCCAGCAGTGCTTTGCGATCGCCTATTTTACCCCGTTGACTCCAAAGTTGCTCATCCCAACCCAAGCAAGCGTGCTGGGGCTTACAATCGGTTCCGATAGCGATTGGTTTTAGCGGTGGCGCTATTTCAGGAGTACTTGGTACTGGCAGTGGGACATCAGGAGCTGTGGGTACTGGCAACGGCAGAAAGTTAGGAACCTGAGCAACAGCCGACCAGAGAGGGTTTACAAGGGCGATTCCCAGACTCAAGGAAAGGAAAGCAAGGGTTTTTCTCATCATTTAGTTGAATCTTTCAACACTGGAACTAAAAACGGGTTCTACCCGGATTGCTACGATCCGAGAAGGGCGTATTACCATATATTCCCCTTGAATATTTTTGATCGGCACGCTAATAAAGTCATTAGAAGCAGACTTTGGCACAAGTTCGCCGCTATACCACTTCTGAAACTCTTGAATAGTAGGAAAACGTACTTCTTCCCGGTGGCCGCTTTCCAGTAGGAGGTATACGGCATATTCATTTGCAGTTCTAGGCATAAGGTTGGATCATTTGAAAAACATTCAACCCATTGTTAACCACGTAACCCCCGAATGAAAAGGGTAAGCATACGGGAGGTGGGGAGTAGAGGATATGAGGGAGACAAGGAGAATAACTCCTCACTCAACATTCAACACTCCCAATGGTCTATGCTCCATGACTCTTGACTCCAGACGGCTAATTCTTTAATCAGTTCCTTTAGTAAAATCCTCAAAAAACTTTGAAATTTCAGCATTACCTACCTACTTTCTTTCTCGATAAACTTACCAAAGCTGGTAGTTGTGCCAAGATTAATTTGAGGACTTAAGGCTTGTGACACAATGCTAGGACAATTATTAGACGGACGTTACCAAGTCCTCCAGGTTTTAGGTGGAGGTGGGTTCGGTCAAACCTACATAGCCCAAGATACCCATCGACCAGGTTTCCCGAAATGCGTTGTCAAACACCTTAAGCCCGTCATTCGTAGCCCTGAATTTCTTGAAACTGCCAGACGGTTATTTACCAGTGAGGCAGAAACACTAGAAAAACTGGGTAATCATGACCAGATTCCTCGACTTTTAGCCTATTTTGAAGACAACCAAGAGTTCTTCTTGGTGCAAGAGTTCATTGAAGGGCATACTCTGAAAGCGGAACTTTTCCCCAATCAACCTTGGACAGAAGATCAAGTAATTCAATTACTCCAACAAGTTTTGGGTATTCTGCAATTTATTCACAGCCACAACGTTATCCATCGAGATATCAAGCCGGACAATATAATCAGGCGACAACAAGACGGTAAGTTAGTGCTGATTGATTTCGGCGCAGTCAAACAAGTCCAAACTAAACTGTTTACAGTTTCAGGGCGCACGGGGGCTACTATTATCATTGGCACTCCAGGATATATGTCTACAGAACAGGGGCAAGGTAAGCCGCGCCCCAACAGTGATATTTATTCCTTGGGTATTATTGGTATTCAATCACTGACGGGCTTACATCCTATAGACTTTGAGGAAGACCCAGATACAGGAGAAATTTCTTGGCAGCATCAGGCTAATGTCAGTTCTGAGTTGGCATCTGTGCTATCTAAAATGGTGCTACACCACTTTAAACAGCGCTATCAGTCTGCGGCTGAGGTTCTACGGGTGCTGAAGTATTTCGATACTAAAGTAGAAGCGCAATCACTTCAACCGCTATCTTCTACACAACCGCCTCAAGTTTCACTTTCTCAACAAATTTCAATTGGGTATCCACCTGCTTCTATTTTGTCTGCGGAAAGTTACAACCGCTTGGAAACAATTCTTTTAGAATTTGTTGGCCCCGTTGCCTCAAGATTACTACGACAAATTGTGGCATCAGCGCCCAACTGCGAAGAATTAATTAGTCAATTAGCCGTTCATCTTCGAGGAAATCAACAAATTGATTTTAAGAAGAAAACAATGTTTTTACTAGAGAAACCTACTTTACTACAGGAAGTTACTGCTCAGTCTGAAATTAAGTCAAATAATTTACCAAGTCAAGAATCTAAATTAATCAACGATAGTTTTGTGCATCAGTGCGAACGAGAGTTAGCTGATTTTATTGGCCCAATAGCTAAGTTCCTAGTCCAAAAAGCTGTTAAGTCTTCTGGACAGGTTTCTCGTGCAGAATTTGTGAAAATTTTAGCATCACAAATTCCCGAACCTCAAAAAGCTTTGCAATTTCAGCAGCGCTTACTTTCTTAAATTTTGACAAATTACGTAGCTTGCTCCTTGCCAGAGGCGATTATTACGAACTATTAGCCCTGATTATTCAGCATCTCCAGAGCTATTTTTAAGCTAGCTTTCATCCGATTAAATGCTTCTGCCAATCCGCCAATTTCATCATCAGAGCTTTCTTCAAAATCAGCGCTCATATCACCAATACTAACTTTTTGGGCTATTTTCTCGATTTTTCTGATGCGCTGAATCACATATTTTTTGATTAAAAAGTTAATTAAGAAAACTACGATCGCAAAAATTGTAATTAAAAGTCCCATTATCAATACCCAAGTTCGTTTGGCATTGGCAAAAATCTCTTGAGAAGGAACAGAAACTATTTGGGCAGAAACAATCTGATTAAGCTGCCAGCCAAAACCATTTTCTGAGCCATAAGTTACCAACTGACTCTTAGGAGCCTGATCTGGTGTAGAATGACACCGCAGACATTGCTGCTGTGTAATTTTAAGTGGTCGCGCAATATAAAATACTTCGCTTTTTGCCAAGTTACGAAAGCCAGTAATTTCTAAAGTATTGGGTTCGTTGCGAAAACGCTCTACAAGTTTAGTTTCAAAATTATCAGCTTTATCCGCTAAATTAGTTGGATTAAGTGTTGCATCCTTATGAAAAAAGTTTTTGTATTCTGGCTTTTTACGAAAATTCTCAAAAACCTCTTTAGAGGAAAAAGTTGGTACTACTTCAGGCATGAACGTTGGATTAGTATCTACTGTAGGTTCCAATAAGCGAACTATACGATTTTGTGTATAGTCTCTAACTGCGTTCACCATTTGGATGAGAATCTGCGCTTGGGAAGCTACTTCATTTTGTGCCCTTCCCTGAAGTACACTGGATAATGCAACACCACTACCCAAAATACTGACTATGAAAACTAATATTAAAAGTAAGTTAAATTTAGCACCTATTTTTAGGTTTTTTAACGTAATTTTGTTTAACATAACCTAACCAACGAAGGTGATATATGAGTTTGTCTAATATTTATTTATACCTTTTATAAACAATTTCAACGTATTTAAATAAATATTAATTTTTTGTTGCAATATAACCTATCTAGGCAGCAGTCAAACTTATCTAAATTAGTCTTGAAAGCCAAGTTATTTACTTAACCATAATTAGTGATGTTTTTGCGATTTCCACGTCGTTTATTTCTGTTTAATCTGCTAGGTTTAACATTTGCCGCCTGCCAATCACCGCGGGAGTTTGAGGGCACATTAACTATTGGTGTTATCAATTATGGTGGAGGCGAACAGATAATTAAGCAATATGCTAGATTTAATAATTACTTGGGCGAGAAGACAAATGCATTAATTCAGCTAGAGCCTGCTTTTAATGAAAATAGAGCAGTTGAGCGCCTTGAGGCTCGTGCTTGGTCATTGGCATTTGCTCCACCGGGTTTAGCGGCTATTGCGATCGCACGTCACCAATATATTCCCCTATTTCCTTTAATAGGTATTAATAATTTGCGTTCAATCTTCGTTGTTCGCAAGGAAAGTCCAATAACTGAATTAAAACAGCTACAAGGTAAAACAGTGGCTTTAGGTCAGTTAGGTTCAGCAACAGGATATTATTTTCCACTTTACAATCTTTTTGGTACAACGCTAGCAGAGATACTATTTGCACCCACGCCCAAAGCCGCGCTGGAATTAGTCGCCCAAGAAAAAGCGATCGCCTGTGCTGTCTCGGAGGCTGAATTGAGTCTCTACGGTTCACAGTTCGGGCCAACTGAATTTCGGATCTTATTTAAAGACCCTCACTATGTACCTTTGGGTGTGGTCTTGATTGGGCCTAATGTAGAACGTAACCGTCAAGAGTTTATCCGTAAAGTAATGAGCGAGGCCCCTTCAGATTTAGCTCAAGAAGTAGGCTATGTACCCAATGGACAAGTACCAGATTACAAATACATGATTTCTGTGGTTGATCGGGTAAGCTCAATTACTTCTGGGCTGCGAAATAAACCTGTTCGTATATTTTGATTAACATTACGCATTGATCAAAAAAACAATTTGAATCGTGCTAGTTGGTTTTGAATCGTTCCTGTGAGGATTTTATTTAGTTCTGTGGTGTCTTGGAATTGCAAAATTTGCTGTGTCGGTAAGTCGAAGGGAAATTGCCCTTCATAGTCTGGGCGTTGCATGTGCGCTAGTAAAATCTGTTCAGACCGCTTACTTTGGATGGCATAGCCAATCTCAATACAGACATTCGGGCTAGGAATTACTTGAGGA
The DNA here is from genome assembly GCF_034932245.1 of Nostoc sp. UHCC 0251. NCBI lineage: Bacteria > Bacillati > Cyanobacteriota > Cyanophyceae > Nostocales > Nostocaceae > Nostoc > Nostoc sp. UHCC 0251. The sequence goes on along the minus strand of NZ_JAYGHD010000309.1, from coordinate 36,287 downwards.
GTTTCTTTACCGTCAATACTAGCAATGGGCGTGGTGTCAGCGACAAATAACAAACTCTTACGAATTTTTCGCATGATCGTGCGGTTAATGCGTACAGTAGCATCGCTGGGGCGGGAGGATTCTACTAATGTTAGGGGAAGGCGCGATCGCAAGTTTAAACTGTCCAAACTTTTTCGCAGTTCTTCTCTGAGCGCATTAGTCGCTGCGGCATACTCGGTTTGATAGGATAAAAAAATCGTTGGTTCTAACTGAGCCAACAGCGCTTGTTTAGTGAAATAAATCTCATGACTAATTAAGTCAATGTTAGCGACGCAATAGCCGCCACTACCTTCAATATAAAATTCAATATTTTCCCCTTCCAGATAGCGACCAAACCAAGTTGATTTCTTAACTTCGTCGCTTTCTTCCAAAAAGTCCGCTCGCAATGCTGATCTCAGCAGGCTTTTTTTGCTTAAGCGAATGTCTGGCGGGCGTTTTTCCAGTTCTGGAATCGGCTCGTAATCCTGTAGATACCACGCTCTGAGCGCAATAATTGACATAAGGCGCTATTTAAACTGTTTCTCACTATTCCACTTCGTATAATCTTACACCAAGAGGAGTCCTTATCTCAGACTTCTCTTTAAACACAACAACACCCAAACCTCTACTCGCTGAACTATATCCTCTCCTTCTTTAGCCTAGCCAGGGATGTACTAACTTCCATCACTTCTGTAAACAAGTAACGAAAATCAGTGACAGCGCCCCCTAATCTTCCACATTTGAGGAAATAGCAGTTTTCGCGTTGGGTGTTGCTCTGTTTTGACGAGACAGATGTAAGTTAAACAGCGTTCTTTACCTCTTACTACATTCCACATGCAGTTCTTATATCTGCCAGGGAAGCTTATTTATTAGCTTCAATTATTAAAATATCACTTCTATATGGGAGGGATTTTTTTTGCAACTAAACTTTACTTTTAAATTCTTTTTAATCCAACTCAATACACTGCAAGCTCTGGATCATTACTAAATTTTTTCTTTAGTCTATTGTTAAAAATTTTATCATCAACCTTTTGGATGAATTTAGTAATTGCTAATTCAAATTTTAAGTTTTGAAACTAACATTTTGTAATATTCCGAAAATAAGGTACGAAATCGATTTGCATGGTATTAGTGCCATCATATAGCAATGCGATTTGATTTCTGAAATTTGCATAAGGCAAGAAGCCTCTTAGCTCCCCTGCTCCCCTGCCCACTGAGCGGAGCCGAAGTGCTGCTCCCCCTGCTCTTCTACCTTGATTGACTGTTGGTTTTGGCTGGAAGCTTGACGGGAATTTCAATCCAGAACTCTGTACCTTTGCCAGGTTCTGAAATGCACTCCATTATTCCACCATGTTTTTCGACAATAATCTGATAGCTGATTGCCAGTCCCAGTCCTGTACCCTTGCCAACAGGTTTGGTAGTGTAAAACGGGTCAAAAATCCGCTTTTTCACCTCTTCAGTCATTCCGGGCCCATTGTCACAAATCCGAATCAACAGACGAGAGTTGTCTGCTGAGATTTTAGTGGAAATGTGGATAGTGGGGATTGGGTATGGGTTGTTCCCCTTGTCCCTAGTCCTCAGTTCCTTAGCCCGAAGTCCCCCATTCCCCATTACCAAGGCATCTATGGCATTGCTGAGAATATTCATGAATACCTGATTCATTTGACCGGCATAGCATTCCACCCGTGGTATGTTGCCATAATCTTTGATGACCTCAATGCCTGAAAATTCAGAATTTGCTTTTAGCCGATGTTGTAAAATTAACAAGGTGTTATCAATGCCTTCATGCAGGTCAACACGCTTGTTTTCAGCCTCATCCAAGCGAGAAAAATTGCGTAACGATAGGACTATTGAGCGGATGCGATCGGTTCCTACTTGCATTGAGGTCATGATTTTTGGGAGGTCTTCTACCAAAAATTCAAAATCGATCGCTTTGATTGCTGCGCTAATTTCACTATGAGGGTGGGGATAGTGTAACTGGTAGAGGCGTAAAATTTCTAGCAGTTGTTCGGTGTAGTCAGTAGCGTGGCACAGATTACCGTAAATAAAGTTAACGGGGTTGTTGATTTCGTGAGCGACACCTGCTACCAACTGTCCTAAGCCAGACATTTTTTCAGTGTGAATCAATCTTGCCTGTGTTTCTTGGAGTTCATGTAAGGTATGCTCTAACTGTGCAGCTTGATTTCTGGCTTCAGTTTCGGCATCACAGGTTTGTTCGTAGAGTTGCGCTTGTTGAATAGCGATCGCAGCCTGATCTCCTAGCTGTTGCAATAAATCAATTTCTGCATCCTGCCAATCTCTGGGAGCCTCACACTCATGGGCTATTAGTAAGCCCCATAGTTCCATACCTATATTAATTGGAACTATTAAGTTTGCTTGTACTTGCAAACTCTGCAAAAACTCTCGATGACATTCACTTAAAGAAGCTGTGGTAACGTTGTTAATTGCCCGTACCCTGTTCTGAAAATATAGACGGGTATACTCATCAGGAAAGCATTCTGGTGGTGTATTCACTCCCAAAACTGACTGCCAATTGCCATTAATCTCTTCCACAATCACCGATTTACTCTTCAGTTGGAAAATCAGCACTCGGTCTGAGTTTAGCAAGGGACGGACTTCCCGGACGATGGATTGCAGAGTTGCCTGTAAGTCTAACGTGCGGCGAATATGCTCTGTGACTTGCTTGAGTAACTTGGTAAAAAGTAATGATTTTTCGAGTTCAGCGGTTTGCTCTTGCACCCGCAGTTCTAAGTTGGTATTCAGGGCTTGTACCTGTTTATACATTTGCTGCTGCTGAATTGCCATTGAGAAATGGTCGTACAAAGCTTGCGCTAATGAGATGTCTTCCGGCTTCCACTCAGGCGCTTGCCCCTTTCTTTGCTCTCGCCAAACCTCAAAGGAAAGCTGGGGTAACAGTTGTCGCTGATTTTCTTCACATCGTCCCGCCCACAAGATTTCTGTTTCAAATTCAGAGCGAAAAATGCTCAATACACCGATAAATTTTTCCCGGTAATGTAGGGGAATGACCATAAGTCCGCGAATTTGAGTAGAACGGAATGCTAAAGCCAAAACTTCCAAACGTGGTTCTTTGTAAAGGTCAGCTGTTGCCCAAATATTACCTTGTTTGCACTCAGCCATCCAGTTTTTCCATACCAGATGCTGTTCGATAATACTGCTATCTAACTGATAGGGAAGTTTCGGCTGGTCGCCCCAGGTGTATAATTCCTGACTCTGTTCAATGTAAAGCCTGCCACCTACTCCACCAAAGGCAGTAATAACTTCTTCTAGCGCCCCCTGCAATTGGATTGTCGGCAGTTTATGCAATAGTGTGGTGACTCGGTTAATAGTAGCTTCTCGCTCTTGCTTGACGCGGGCTGCGGTGAGTAAATTACTTTGAGCGATCGCGATCGCAACTTGGTCAGCAACTTGCTGCAATACTTTTAGTTCCCGCTTCAAAATCTGTCGCGGTTCCCTTTGGTGAGATACCAACAATCCCCACAGTTTAGGCTTTGCCGATTTTTCTTGGAGATCGCAATCTAAAATTGGTATTACCAACGAAGACTGCACGCCCATTGCCTTTAAGTATTCAATATGGCACGGGTCTACCTGTCGATAGTAGATATTAGTTTGTAGACGTTTGCCAGTTTCTTTTGAATGTAGAGGCGATAGCCCAATCTTCCCGTTTACCACATCCACAATCGAACGTTGCTGCGCTAATAGAAACATCTCCCTAGCTTCTTGGGGAATATCATTGACTGGGAAATGCTGCCCCAGTAAGGATGGCAGACGTTGTTCATGGATAGATTCAGCAATGACTTCACCACTACCATCAGCATCAAAGCGATATACCTTTACCCGATCTGCACCCAAAAATAAACGCACTTGGCTAACGGTAGTCGTTAATATCTCTTGCAGATCAAGCGATCGCCTGATCTGTTTTATCATCCGGTGCAGTAAACTTTCTTGGTCTAAGCTTTGTTGCAACCCGTCTGGTTTATCGGTAAATGTCATTGTCTATATACACCAGGACTGAAGTATAATTTTTTTTTATAATTGTCACTGATCACAGTTTTCAACTTCCAATGGCTTGATTCTCATCCCATTTGCAGAAATTCCTGCTACAAATGCGTTGCTCCATACATCTGTTGCAAATATTTTTGGAAATGGATCAGAGGATATTTGAAAAGTATCAGATATGTTGGTTGATTCTCGTAGCCTTTCAAAAGTATATTTTAGGGAGATATCAAACCAATTGGCATATCATTAAAGATTTTCCAAACATCCTCTCAAGTCTCAAGTTAAGAAAATTTTAATCATTGACATTTATTAATTTTATATTCTTAATCAATAAAGTATTTGAGTAATTTTACTGAAAACAAAGTCTTAGGAATTACTTTAAATTAAAAATATTTTTTCCTATTTTTGCCCATTAATTCAATTAATTAAGATTTTTCAAATAAATAACTAAATTATCGGCAACTTTTTCAAATATTTTTGGCTGGGGAATTTTACTATTCCCCGTCTAATTACTGATTTTATGTTGAATGTAACTATTTTGATTAGATTATTCGTAAATTACTGTTAAAGATTGTAATTTACGGATTTCTTCACGTACACTCATGAGGGTTTTACCGAGATGGTTTTGTCCGACTTTATTAGCACCACAGCCCCAAAAAGAATCGGTTGGGGAATTTTCAACTAAAATCTCATTGCCTGTGTTCAGGAGAACTTCTCTAATATCGGTATGAGTGAGAAACTTTTTGAGTACAGCTTCTCGCATAATTTCAGTTTTGACCAAATCCCAGTCTCGACGGAGTTGGCGAGTGCTACATCTTCCCAAAGCCGCAGCTTCTTCTGGGGTAGCGGCAGCATGGATGAGGGGTATAATTGCCGCATCTGTACTGCCGACAAACTTTTGCGCTTGATAATAATGCTCAACCGTTGGCCAGTAAATACCCTGGATGTGAATTCCGTGGAGAGAAAAGTTAGAAAAACAGCCATAAGGCTGCCAAACCTTATAAAAGTAAATGGTCATTTGAAAATTGCTCTTTTATATATTAATTTCAGGGTAGCTGAAAGATCGCACTCGCAACCCAAAATCGAGCTTGTGAAAAAGCAGGGGAGCAGGGAGCAGGGGAGCAGGGGAGAAAAGCCACGCCACTTGCGGGTGTTGCTCTCAACCCTCGAAAGAATTGGAGCAGAGGGGTGAATGGCCCACAAGGGGCAAGGTTTGTACCTTTTCCCCTGCCCCCCTGCCTTGTATCAAACAGATTCTCTCTCAGTTCATATCACTAGGGATTCTTCCCAACGACTTATAAAGATTCTCACTTCACTGCAATCCAGTCTGAACCTCACCCCGTATTTGAGGCGTGCAAACACTCTACTTCTCCTTAGCAAGGTGAGAGGTTAGGGGTGAAGTTGAAAAATTTATTTTATGTCAACGAGAACCGCTATATAAAGATTCTCAGACTTATACCGAGCTAATACTTTCGGTTAAAGGGGAAAAGGGGAAAGAAAAACTTTTAACCTTTACCCCAAACCCAATTTCAAGTTAAAAATGCTTAACCGAACAGTATTGTATACCGAGCGATCGCTCAATTCTGTAACTTCATCGGTAGTAAGTTGACACAATCAATTCAAACTATATGAAGAAAAATTAACTTCCTTGTGGAGAAGATTGTTTCTGTTTTAAAACGCCACGCTGAGGGTTTAAAAATGGGGGGATGGGACAGTCTAGCGTCATGGCGATCGCTCTTAGTAAATCTGCTTCTGGCTGTGTAACTTTGTTATCTAACAGTACTGTGTGGGCGCAGGCATCAACAATAGCTTGCTTGAGTTTGGGACTGGCAAGGCGCAGACGCTCAATACTTTTCTTGAGTTCAGTGAAATTACAGCTTAATGGTATTTCCGGTTTTTCTTGCTCTCCGGCTTTGGGAAGTCGAAAAACTCCAGAACGAAAAGCATAGGCGATATCTTCGGTGGACGCATCTGGTTGAGAGTTCCCAACACGGGCAATTACAGACAGTACTAATAGACTATCTGGCCAAATCTGTTCAATGGAGGTGAATTCTACCGTTGTAGCCGAGGTGGGATTTATACTAGGTTGGAGCCGATGCCACAGGATTAACTGCAACACAAAATGCCACAGTGACAAACTTCCAGTGGCTACAGCTAAACCGTGGACGCATTTGCACAGCCTTTGGCATTCTTTGGCAGAATTTTGACGCAATATGGGTACTGCTAAATCCACAAGTGGCAAGCGAATGCTGGGATCTAACTGGCTAATTTCGCTACTCAATTCCAGGGTTTTGTCTACCAACTCAGCAGGCTGCACCTCGCGTAACCAAGCAATTTGACGTTCTTGGATCTCGGCATTTTCCGTATGTAACGCCAGTGCAAAAGCGATCGCCATTGCACTTTCCTGCTCCCTTACACCCAAGCGCAGGGATTCTGGTAACTGCGACAACAGCGCTTGAGCATGGGCAAAATGCTCTGGTGTGACGCTTCCAACTTGGTTTACAACCTTTGCTGGCGTGGCGCTGGAACCACCAGCAAAGCCCATTGTTAAGGATTCCTGGGAAGGGGAACGCATCTGATTGCGAGATGGCATTGCTGCTAAATTGCTGACGTTCAAACCCCCAACGCGGCGAATACGTTCTGCTAACGGTGGGTGGGTAGAAAACATATCTTCCCAGAAAGAGGGATTGAGGGCGTTGCCAAAAAACATGTGGCTGGCGGCTTCTGCACCCGGCGCAATCAAACGTGAATCCATTTGTTGGAGTTTTTGGAAGACTCCGGTAAGTCCGTTAGGATTGCGAGTGAACTGTACAGCCGAAGCATCGGCGAGAAATTCACGTTGGCGAGAGACTGCGGCTTTAATCAAGCGTCCGCAGAGTAAGCCGATACCGCCAATTGCCATCAGTGCCAAGCCAAAAGCCCAGATAGGTAAACCCTTGCCTTCCTTATCTGAGCGGAAAGTATCACGAATTCGCCACAGAAATTCCCCGGTTATGTAAATGAACAAAATCCCGTGCAGTAGTCCCACTAAACGCAAATTTAGCCGCATATCTCCATTGAGAATATGACTGAATTCGTGGCCGATGACTCCTTGTAGTTCATCCCGGCTCAGGTGTTCCAAAGTTCCACGGGTAACTCCAATTACAGCATCATTGGGCGTAAATCCAGCAGCAAAGGCATTAATGCCGGTTTCTCTTTCCAGGAGATAAACTTTTGGGACAGAAATGCCAGAAGCGATCGCCATTTCCTCGACAATATTTAATAGTTGTCGCCCTTGTTCATCGGCTGTATCTGGGAGTAAGAGTCTTCCTCCCAACTCCTGAGCAATGACGCTTCCTCCTTGACGGAGACAGGCAATTTTATAGAGACTTCCTACTGCGATCGCAGCTATTGTAATCCCAGCGACGTAAAGAAATATCCCTGGATGCCACCAAACACGGGGAGCCATGCCGAACAGAAATAAAGTGGCAATATAAATCGCCATAATCATGACTGTGATCGACAGGGAAAATAATCCAATTAATTGTTGCGTATTTTGGCGTGCCCGATCCTGATGTTCAAAGAAATTCATAGACACCTAAAAAGACACGCGTGGAGCATTTCTCATTTCTGGAGTAGCTTCGGCAAGCAATTCTGCAACAGTAAAGTTAAAAGTATTTGCCACAAGGTTGCTGGGGAAAGATTCGCTCTTGGTGTTGTAAAGTGTCACCGCGTCATTAAAAGCCTGACGTGCAAAAGCAATCCGGTTTTCAGTGGAAGATAATTCTTCCATTACCTGAGTCATGGTGCGATCGGCTTTCAATTCTGGATAAGATTCTGAAAGTACCATCAACCGACTTAACGCACCTGTCAGCGCTCCTTCAGCATTACCTAATTGTTGCATCGCTTGAGGATCGCCGGGATTTTGTGCTGCACTACTGCTAGCATTAATTGCAGAATTCCTGGCAGCAATCACTGCTTCTAGAGTTTCTCGCTCATGTTTCATGTACCCTTTGGCAGTTTCCACCAAGTTGGGAATTAAGTCATAGCGGCGCTGTAATTGAACATCGATTTGAGAGTAAGCATTTTTGTACCGATTGCGATACTTGACTAAATCGTTGTAGCTATTAATGATAATTAGAGCAACAATGGCAACTAAAGCAACAGAAAATATTAAAAGCCCCATATTTTTAGATTATTTCCATTAGCTACTTACTTTATATCCAGCAAAATTTCTGTGGATATAAAGATGAGTCTACTTGTAGCAAGTTGGCTTCGTCGTCTGTAAAATTAATTACGCAGATTTACTGATAATGCACAAGATCCCCGACTTCTTAAAGAAGTCGGGGATCTAAGCCTTGCACTTTTCACCAATCAGATAGAATTGCTATATGTCATCAGATAAGTTACCCATGAATATGAAGAAATAGGGAATAACCACTGACAGCAAAAATAAAAAGGATTGCGGCAGGAAAAATTATTACATCCCTGACAATAAATAAAATCCAATCTTTTCTTAGTTCTTGTTTAAATTTAAGTTCTCTCAGCTTTCGCTCAAGTTCTACGTCTTCTTGTGACTGCAAATTTTCAGGTGAGGTAATTAGCGCATTGTCGTCTTTGCTGACAACTATTTTGGATAAATCTGTTATGTCTGTCATGCTATTTAGATACCAATAATTTTAAGGACTAATTATCAGCTAAGTTACTGCCAAATTCCTCAATTCAGTTGTAAATTTCTCTCTTAAAAAACTGATTAGTTGCAAAATAAGTTATAGTTCTAAGTCTTCATCAAATATTGATTCAAGGTCTCTCGCAGCATGAATGACTCGTAGAATATCAATTGCTGATTCAGTGATGCGGTAAAAAATAAGATATTTTTGAAATCCTTTGATAGATATTTGTCGAATTTCTGCTAGATTCGGATGGACAAATTGACTTGATTTTCCAATAGCCGGGGTTTTTGCTAATTGTTTAAATGTTGTTTCATCTGCTGTTAAAAAGCGGTCTGAAACATCTAATTTATCTTGTGCTATGTATGTTGCTAAGTCTATTAAGTCCCGGATAACTTGAGGTCTTTTTTTTATTTCAAACATCACAGCTAAATTGCATCTTGATGTTTGTTCATTCTTTCTCGGATTGTTTGACGGATATCTTCCCAATCTTGAACAGTCATTTCTGTTGCATTCCCAGAGTTTAATCCCTCCAGAAGCATTGTTTCTAGACGTTCTTTAGCTCTCTGTTTTTGGTCTTGTCGCACTAATTCACGAAAATATTCGCTGACACTGCTGTAACCACCTTGAGCTACCTGTTCTTCTATATAAGTTCGCATGGTGTCAGGTAAGGAAATATTTATACTTTTCACAAGTTTTAGTTTTTGAATCTGTTTTTCTACATTATGGCAGTTTTTGCCATTTTATGGCATTAAGCCTTTCTATAACGCTCAGAAAGCCGATAAACTAAAGATAAGAAGGTAGGAGAGGCGGATTGAAACTGCCTAATTATGAACTGGCAGTTGTGCCACAGCGAAAAATCACTTGTCACATTAGATGGAGAAACTGTGGCAATTGTTTCACTTCACAGCATACAAGTACGTCCAATCGGTAGAAGATGAATTGCGCGATCGCGCCTGATAAATTTATAATTACTTTAAAATAGGAGATTTTCAAAAGGATAACTTTGCTTCCAACGATAGGTATTAAAGTCACGCTGATCTACTGAAAAGATGCGTCCAGACCCTAAATATTCTGCTAAAATTACTAGGGAAGCATCAGCCAAATCCATTGGAAGATCAGCATATTTTTTCATTAATTCAATAATTCGAGCAGTATGATGCAGCTCTAAATTAAAAATCGTAAATAATTCTTCTTGCAGACTATTTATAAAAATAATTTCAGCGTCAATTCCCTTGCGAGTTAGCAAAAGATAACAGGTTTCTGTTACAACACACCATGTTGTAATTAAAGGTTCATTATATTGTTTTAAAGCTTGTTTTGCTCTTTCGTGGTGAGTGTCTTTTTTATCAAGAAGAGCTAACCAAAATCCTGTATCAACGATGATCATATTTATTATCTAATGTATTAGATAATACTTCTTTATAGGTTGTTGATAAATTTTCGTCAACAGAACAGCAACCAATTAATCCAATTGCATCAAACTTATCATAGAGACTTTTTTCTTGACTATGATTTTCTGATTCTGATTGAGGATACCGCTTTTTGAGTAACTGAATAAAATCAAGTAGTAATATTTGAGCTTCTTCTGGTAAAGTATCAATATCTCTATATATTTCTTCAAATTTTATAAGCATAATTAACTTCTAAGATTGAGGAAAATAGTCTGACTTTATTATAGACTGCTTTTCAAGCGATCGCGGCTGATAAGCTAATCTATAATGGCATACAGCCAAATAATCAGGACTAACTAATGTTAAGTTTTAAAGCAGAGTCCAGTTTTCCAGTTTTAATCCGTTGATACGTTCGTAATGGCGAGTATTGTTTGTTACTAAAGTATAATTTTCTGCAAGTGCAACACTAGCAATTAGTAAATCAAATTCAGCAATTATTTGTCCTATTTTACGAAGTTCTGCCTTTAATTCACCATACTTTTTGAGAGCAGGAACGGTTAAAGGTACGACGGGTAATTTTTGAATAAAGTCTTCTGCATTACCTAAGTTTTCTGAAACTCGATTAGAATTGTATGCACCATAATACAATTCAGCAGCAGTGATGACACAAATACATACTTCATCCCATCCGACTGCTAATAATTTATCTCTGACTGGCTGGCGACCCTTAAGCCAATAAATACATGTATCAGTGTCGAGTAAATAATTCACAAGCTATAGTTACGATCGCTTACAGTACGACTTGAATATATTTCATCAACAATTTCTTCTGCGGTGCGTGTGTCTTCCCAGCTTCCAAAGGTTTCTAAAAAAGCTTCTGATGTATGGGGTTTTGGCTGCTGTTCAGATGAGAGGATGATTTCATTCACTATCAATTGATTTGCTTCTGGGACTCCTAATTTTTTGGTTTCCTCTTTAGCTATAACCATGATTTGCATCAAGGTTATAGCCTGACGCAGAACATCACTTTTACTTGTGCCTATTTTATTTGCTAGTTCGTCTAATATCTGATTTAGTTCAGGTGACAAATCTAAGTTTAAGCGAACCATATTTTGAATGTTAGTCATGGTTCCATCCTTGTGTAAAATTTTAAATATATTATAGTTGACTGAAGCTATAAAATTTACAGCCATGATGATTCATGAACTTGATAAGGTTATTCTGACTAGTGATATACCAGAATTTAGTTTAGAAGAGGGTGATATAGGTACAGTTGTTTTAGTACATCAGGGTGGCAAAGGATATGAAGTTGAATTTGTCACATTGGATGGAGAAACTGTGGCAATTGTTTCACTTTATAGCATACAAGTACGTCCAATCGGTAGAAGAGAAATTGCGCGATCGCAGCTGATAATCTAACTTTATAATGGCATACAGTCAAATAAAGTTTTAGTTTTTAGAATATATGCAAATGTTTATACAAAAACTTTTAGTGGATGATTCATCTGTGTTATTTGATCGGGTAAATGCTCATGCTTTAGCTTCTGCATCTCTTCTTTAAGGGTTTTCTGAACAATCTTGACGATTAAAGCTTCCAAGTCTGCTACTGTCAGACTACTTAGAAGCTGATCTGATGTAGCTTGAAAGTTTTGCATAGAAAATATTTCTGCATCCTGCTGTATTGGTGCGACTGATGATTTTTTCTCTAGTTCAGAGTAATTTAATGATTCACTTGTAATCATATCTTCAGTTATTAGGGGATTTTTTGTATTCCAATTTGATACAATTTGAAAGTAACCTGTGGCATCTTCTAAACAATACTCAAACATATTTAATAAAATATCTATCCAACCACTTTTTCGTAAAAATACTTTTCTGGGATTCTGACGAAAATAACTACCGTCAATCTTTTTATTTACTTTAATTTCAAGATGTTTAAACAAACCATTTAACCCTTTGTAGCCATACTTTTGGGAATAATCTCTAAAATCAAATAACTTGATTTCATTAACGTTTGACTCTATGGATAGAGCTTTTGATCTATTTTTCAACGTTATCAGATCACTATCTTTTATCTCAAAGCCGATAAAAATTTTATTTTTTAACCTAGAAATATCTTGCATAATTTCTTTAACAAGTTGTTCTTCCTCCATTTCAAATTCTAAAAACTTAACTTTTATATATTGCTGCTTACTTGTTCTGAGAAGACGAGTAATGGTATAACCATATATTCTTTGTAGTGCTTTTCCCTCTACATAATGCGGCCAAAATTCTAAGTCAATAAAAACTAAATCATAGATAGAACCATTAGAAAATTTATTGATAAATTGCCCATCAATCTTGACTTCTATCTTATACATAAAGGACTTTGGAGATTATTTTGTATATTTCTAAATATACAGAATAATAATTACAACGAAACCCGCATATACACGCATGAAAACGCTAATTTTTCCGCGTTCATCTGCGTGCATATCCGGTTAAAATTCAAACTATTTTACCTACAAAACCAAGCTTTAATGCACTAACCCGATCGCACTTTTCCTCAAGTCTCCACATTCCCCACGCTTCCAGATAAAAATATTACCCTTCGTCCTAGCTACAAAAATCAAGTTTTGCGACTCGTAAACTAAGTTTCTGACTCGTAAATTAACTTTTGCGACTCCTAAACGTCATCAACTCGACAGCGCTGGCTATAGTTGCAATATAATTGTAGGTTGGGTTGAGGAACGAAACCTAACATTGATCTAAACTTCTCCTTTCAAATTTATGAAATAATCGAACTTTTCCATTGCACTTTGTTCCCTGCCATCTTCCACAGCCTTTGAACTTCTTTTTCTAAGCCTTGTGAACCATAATCGTCCCATGCATCTGTAAATTTAGCCATTCCTGGTGAATGTCCAGGTGCGCCATCAAAAATAATTTTATTGTATTTATCAAGAGTAAAGACAACTTCAAACCAATTCTTGTAAACTGGCCAAACCAAATCAGAGCATTCCAAGAAAAAAGCCTCTTCATCGTCTACGACTCTCTTCCAACCAATCTGAACTCCATAAGACCTATTTTTAGGTGAATCTAGAGTCATTCCAACAATTAGACAATCTTCTATACAACCTGACTTTTCTATTTCATCAGCAATATCTTGTGGAAAATTATAAATGGGCTTAACTTCAACAAAAATACAAGAATCAAACTTTAGTAAAAAGTCGGGAATCCATCCATCAAAGTCACAAGGCTCATACTCCCATCTCCATTCTAGAAGATCAAAGAAAGCAGCCCATCTTGCTTCTAATCTAGAACGGAACTGAACATCATTATATTTGGTTGGTATAGGTTTAATCATAGCTTTTTAGATCAAATTACACAGGTTCTAATTTATAAAACATAAAATTTTGCTTTATCAAATAATCCCCACCCAAGTAAAAACCTAGATGGGGTATTATGTTATCTTAATGCACTAACGCGATCGCACGTTTCGTTAACGCTTCAGCAGTCAATCCATTAAACGCCATCAACTCACCAGCACTGGCTGTAGTTTCGCCACGTTTCCATGCAAAAGTGTCGCGCTTGGCTGTACTCCGCAACAAAATTGGTTCTAGCATCCCCGCAGCACCACCTGTCACCGCAATTAACGCATCACCATCAAATAATTCGGCAAATGCTGCATCATCTAAGAAACCGCCTTCGGGTTCAGAACAGGTATCCCACGCAGTATCATCACTACGGTACAATTGCCGAGGATTGATAACAGAAACTATCTTCGCACCAATACCTTCAGTTTCCAAAAAAGCAGCAGCTTCAAATACTGGCATTAATGTCATATCACCAATTACAGCAAATACAACTTGTTTATCACCAGCAACTTCATGTAATAGCACCGCACCATCGCGTAACCCTTGACGAGTTTGTTCTAAAGTTGTGCGAATTGGCAATGGCGATTTACTCGCTGTAATCACAATTCCCTTATTCTTAGTTTTCAATGCCCAGTCATAACAGGCTTGAATACTATTAGCATCAGGCGGAAATAATGGGAAAACATTTCCATTTCGCATCAACGAAGCAAAGTAAGCTTCAATTTCTGGACGTTGGTGAGTCCAACCGTTGCGCCCTTGCTCTAATGCGCCTGCTGTGAATAAAGTAATAGTCGAGGGAGTTTGACGGCGCAATTCTGCCATTGCTTGGGTTACAGTCTGCCAAATTGGTAATCCATTGATGGCAAAAGATTCGTAGGAACACCACAAAGTTCTCGCACCCATTAACGCTAAACCGGCAGCTAAACCGGCACAAGCATCTTCACTCAATGGTTCATAAACTTGTCCATTTGGCGCTTGGTTATATAAGTCGTCGGTTGTCGGGTGGATAATCTTTAATGCTTGGTTGATGTTGGCAATTCCTGATGCTTCGTTACCATCGGCGTTGGTGACGAGGAAATTCTGATCTTTTTTTCCAACTATTCCTACCAATCGTCCCATCGCGGTTGTGGAAACTTTGGGTTCACCTCCAACTGCATATTCTTCTAAAGGTAATTCGCCTAATTCTGGCAATGGTAATTCAAATTCTGTCACCACAGTTTTCGCTGCTGGGCCACCGCCGGCGCGTTCTGCATTTGTTCTAACTAATTGCCAAGCCTCCGCAGACAAAGCACGGGTTTGCAATGCACTGACAATATGCGGTGCATCTAGCGTATCTTTAGGATAAAGGTTGTGAGATTTTGAACCCCGCGCGTGAACTCCTGCACCTTTGAGTTGTTTAATAATGAAGACGGTAAGTTTACCGCCGAGTGCAGAACGCGCTGCTTTATCTACACCCGAAAGTACTGCTTGAGTAAATGCTAGGCGCTTCTCAAAGGAAAAGGCGGTACTATCAACGTAATCCCCTGGTTGATTTTGATCGTCGAAATCCTTGGCATCAACTAACACGACTTCATCAAAACCGTTCCCTTGCCAATATGCTTGCATCTGTTCGTTGGTTTTCAGGGAAACCATGCTGTGATGTTCTTGGCTGTAACCGTTCCAAACCAACACCGGTAAGAAGTTAGTGGCAGCAGGATAAGCTGTATGGAAGTGGGCGATCGCACTTACAATATAAGGCTCACCCAATCCACCATCACCAACTGTAAAGGGGAACAACTTATCTTTGTGCAACAGTGCAGCCGCCATTGCAAAGTGTTGCCCTTGTCCCAAAGGTCCCGCAGGTGCGAGAATACCGGGAATGAAACCAGAAAGGTGTCCTAAAAGTCCGTGCTTTTCTCGAAAGCGATCGCGCAATTGTTGGACTGTAAAAATTTCCATGTCCTCTAGGGAACGATCCAAGAACATGGCACTATAAAATCCGGGGGCGTGGTGTCCGACTTCGGTAATAATGTTCTTGTATCCCAGCATGACAAGAGATGCGTAAGCTTCTGCTTGGCTGGCGAATCCGCCGGGATGCCCAGAAGCTTTGCTAGCGGTAACTTGTAAAGTTAGATAGCGTAGGGCATCGGCAGCAAGTAAAGTTTGATATACAGCTGCTTTGTCTGTGGGAGATGCGATCGCTACTTTGCCCGACTCTATAGCAGGTGTTGCACCATAAGTTTCAAAATCTGGTAAAGCTTCACCAAAATATTGAATCCCTTCCGAAAAATTGGGAAGCGCTGAAGATGCCTTTGCGGAGATTGCAGTCATGCTGAGTACCTTGTGACGATGAGATGAAACTGTAGATGCTCGTTGAATTTAACAAAAATTTTACATCTTCGAGGTTGTAACAGTTTATTGCTTTTTTGCAACGTTAGAATAAGTACTTTAAATGGTTACGCAATCGAAATTTCAGTTCGTTTAAGTAGCAAAAAAATATTAAGTAGCAAAAAAAATTATGAAATTACCAAATGGGCCACAAATCCCAGCTTTTTTACAGATGGCGCGCTGGATTGTTAATCCGATGTCATTTATGGAGGATTGTGCCAAAAGCTATGGCGAGATTTTTACTCTCAGATTAGATAAAAATCTTCCTCCTATGGTGATTGTCAGCAACCCCCAAGCGCAACAGCAGATTTTGACAACTGATACCAAGGAATTAGAAGCCCCTGGCGATCTGAATAAGGTGTTTGAACCTTTGCTGGGCAAGCGTTCTGTGATTAGCATTAGCGGCGCAGAACACCAGCGTCAACGCCAGTTGTTAATGCCTCCCTTTCACGGCGAAAGAATGCGAAACTATAGTCAGGTGATTACCGATGTCACCAAGCAAGTCATTAGCCAATACCAGATAGGTAAACCCTTTAATATTCGGTCTGCAACCCAAGCTATTACCTTGCGGGTGATTATGCAAGCTGTATTTGGGCTATATGAAGGGCCTCGCGCCGAAAAACTACAGAACTTTTTGGGCGATCTTTTAGAAAAAGCTAGTTCCCGGTTAAGTGTGGCTTTGCTGTATTTCCCCGCTTTGCAAAGGGATTTTGGCCCGATTAACTTCTGGGGAAAACAGATACGCCTTCAGCAAGAAGCTGACGAACTCATCTACGAGGAAATTCGGGAACGTCGAGAACAATCAGATTCATCACGTACGGATATTCTTAGCTTACTCATGGCTGCTAGAGATGAAGCAGGTCAACCCATGACTGATGAAGAGTTGCGCGATGAATTGATGACTCTGTTAGTCGCTGGCCACGAAACTACAGCGACAGCCTTAGCCTGGGCATTCTACTGGATTCACAAAATACCATCAGTGCGCCAAAAGCTACTCCAAGAATTAGATAGCTTGGGCAATAACCCAGACCCCGGCACTGTTTTCAAATTACCTTATCTCAACGCTGTTTGTTCCGAGACATTGCGGATTTACCCAGTAGGTATACTAACTTTTCCCAGAAAAGTAAGAACATCAATATCGCTGGGCGGTTACGAACTAGAACCGGGTACAGTCTTAATTGGTTCGATTTATTTGACCCACCACAGGGAAGATATTTACCCAGAACCTAAGCAGTTTAAGCCAGAACGCTTTTTAGAACGGCAATTTTCTGCCTATGAATATTTGCCCTTTGGCGGTGGTGCAAGGCGTTGTATTGGTCTAGCATTTGCCCAGTTGGAAATGAAGCTAGCACTTGCCGAAATCCTTTCCAGCCAAGAATTAGAACTAGTTGTTAATGGTGAAGTGCGACCTAAACGCCGTGGTTTGGTGACAGGGCCAGATCGCCCCATTGAGATGGTTGTCACGAGTCAACGTCGGGTGAAGTCTCCCGTTCTCCAGACAACTACTGTTTGATGCTGAGGGGTTTTATGGTTGCGTTCAGTTAATTAGATAAACCTCATCTAAGTTGAGAACCGTAGTTTTTGCCCTCACCCTAAATCCCTCTCCCATCTCTGGGAGAGGGACTTTGAAATTCTGGCTCCCCGAATCTCAAATCTGGGGGATAGGTTGGGGGATGAGGGCAAATCCTTTTCAAAACCGAAGAACTACAGGTTTCAAGATAGACGCGGTTTAGATCACAAAGATTCGATAATTTATCATGAAGACGCGATTTATCGCGTCTTTTGCCTTAACCGAACCGTATTGCCTAGAGCAGGTATAGGAATCCGGTTTGATTTATGAAAACATACGTAGGGTGTGTTTAGCGACAGCGTAACGCACCAAACCCTCTATAATGGTGCGTTACGAACTCCGTTCTAACACACCCTACAATTCCTAATTTTGTTCAAAAATCAAATATGATTCCTATATAAGCATGGTTGTTAGCAAAAAAGCAAAATTTAAAAAACAAACAATACTTTCTAGTTGATTACTCAATCCTCCAAGTTGTATATACCGCAATGTAGAGCCGCTCCTTGGTATCTAGCCTTTACAGTAGATAGTAAGAGGACATTTAGGAGCTTACTAATTCATGCCTGATGAGCATCGGTTGGAGGAAACATTTCTATCTCATGAAGCTGAAAGGAGAATATCCGAAAAGCTAGACGAAGCAGAAAAAATAGAAATAGATGTACAAACCGATCTATTGAAAATAGTCCAGGGACAGGCGGATGGAGTTTCCGTTGCAGGGCAAGGATTGGTTATCCAAGAAGGTATTCGCGTACAGGAAATAAAACTGCAAACAGATAGTATTGCCATCAATCCCTTCAACGCTATTTTTGGTCAAATAGAATTTAATGAGCCAGTAAATGCTATAGCTCGTATTAAAGTTACAGAAGTAGATATTAACCACGCCTTGACTTCAGACTTGATTCGTAGCCAGATGCAAAAATTGAATTTGGATGTAGATGGTGAAATTGTGAGTTTTGAGCCGCAAAAAATTGAAATATTTTTACCTGGTGATGGCAAAATAGAATGTAGGGGAAAAGTGCTGTTAAAGGAAAGGGAAAATACTCGCCCTTTCACTTACACTGCGCTCTTACGCCCACGGACTAATTCACAACCCGCGATGCTGGAGAGTTTTAATTGCACTGAGGGAGAGGGTGTTTCCATAGAATTAGCTACAGCATTAATGCAGAAAGCCAAAGAACTGATGAATACACCATATTTTAAATGGGAAGATATAACATTTTCTATTAAAGATATAAAAGTAGAAATCGGTAGTTTGATACTTCTGCTAGAAACTCAAGTGAAACAAATACCATCATCGCTAACTGTACTATCTCCTTAGTAGTATTGGCACTAGCTAAAGATAATTTTTGCTACTGAAGGATGATGTAAAAGTAGTAAAATGTTTCTAATATTTAGAAAGCTACTTATTTCTAAATTCCAACTATGCAAGAGTATGATGTTGTGCTAATCGGTGCTGGACACAATGGGTTAGTTTGTGCAGCATATTTGCTGAAAGCTGGTTATAGCGTCCTGTTACTAGAAAAGCGTTCTGTTCCAGGTGGTGCAGCAACAACTGAAGAATGTTTACCCCAAGAAGCTCCTGGATTTAAATTTAACTTATGTGCTATTGACCATGAATTTATTCACTTGGGGCCAGTTGTTGAAGAATTAGAACTAGAAAAATACGGCTTGCATTATCTGGAATGTGATCCAGTTGTTTTCTGTCCTCATCCTGATGGTAAGTATTTTTTAGGACATAAGTCACTGGAAAAGACTTGTGCAGAAATCGCCCGTTATAATGAGCGTGATGCCAAAAAATACGCAGAATTTGTAGATTATTGGCAGCGAGCGATCGGTGCAATGATTCCGATGTTTAATGCACCGCCAAAGTCAATTATAGATATTGTTGGCAACTACGATATCAAAAAATTCAAAGATTTATTTTCAGTTATTGGTTCGCCAAACAAAACGCTGGACTTTATTCGCACCATGTTAACCAGCGCTGAAGATTTACTCAACGAGTGGTTTGATGAGGAATTTCTGAAAGCGCCACTAGCCAGACTAGCATCAGAACTTGGTGCGCCACCATCGCAAAAAACCCTTGCCATTGGTGCAATTATGATGGCAATGCGTCACAATCCTGGAATGGCAAGACCGCGCGGCGGAACTGGCGCACTTGTGCAAGCTTTGGTGAATTTAGTCACAAGTAAAGGTGGCGTTATTCTCACAGACCAGCATGTTGAAAAAGTTTTAATTGATGATGGAAAAGCCGTTGGTGTCCGAGTGGCTGGCGGGAAAGAATATCGTGCTAAATACGGGGTTATTTCTAATATCGATGCCAAGCGGTTATTTTTACAAATGACTGATAAAAGTGATATCGATGGAGCCGACCCAGATTTATGGGAAAGATTAGAACGCCGCATCGTTAACAATAACGAAACTATCCTCAAGATAGACTTAGCTTTAGACGAACCACTGCGCTTTCCATACCACGCTCACAAAGACGAATATCTCGTTGGTTCTATCTTGATTGCCGATTCCGTGGCTCATGTCGAACAGGCTCATAGTAAATGTACCTTGGGAGAAATTCCTGATGCTGACCCATCGATGTATGTGGTGATGCCTAGCTACTTAGACCCCACATTAGCGCCACCAGGTAAGCACACTGTATGGATTGAGTATTTTGCCCCTTATCAAATTGCCGGTGCAGAAGGTACTGGTTTAAAAGGTACTGGTTGGACAGATGAATTGAAAAACAAAGTTGCAGATAGGGTGATTGATAAGTTGGCAGACTATGCACCAAATGTCAAAAATGCGACTATCGCCCGTCGTGTAGAAAGTCCAGCAGAACTAGGAGAAAGATTAGGTGCATACAAAGGGAATTATTACCATGTTGATATGACCTTAGATCAGATGATATTTTTCCGTCCCTTACCAGAAATAGCCAATTACAAAACGCCAATTGATAATCTATTTCTGACTGGTGCAGGAACTCATCCAGGTGGTTCCATTTCGGGAATGCCGGGACGCAATTGTGCCCGCGCATTTTTGCAGGCAAAACATCCCATTAGCCAAACTTTGAAGGATGCACGGGATTCGATTAAATCAACTGTCGAGTCGGTGTTTGGGATTAGTTAGTTTTTATGTAAAGAGGAAAGAGGCAAAGGCGCGAAGTAAGGCTTTGCCTCTTTGTGTTTTTACATCAGTTTCTTTGTCACATCACACCCAACGTGCGGTTGAAAGTTGTGTTTGACTGGGCTAAACATGGTTGCGGATAGCGACAAAGCACGTTGTTACTATTGCTGAAAACATGAAGCAAATAACAGCATATTTGAGTTAAAAACTAGTACAATCGCAACATATACAGCAACACAAATAATTGTTTTTTGAATGAAATAGGCTGTAAGCAATTGCTTTATGTGTATTTAATATGATAATGTATCGTACACTTGAATTTAAGAAGCTTCCATACATCCTCAAGCAAATTATTTCTCAAAATATAAGGAAATTAATGGGTAAAAAGTAGTGTATTTTGATAATGTTCAAAAATGAACAACTTTTAACATCATTTTATAAGTTTTGTAGGTACAGCATGGTTTTTCGGTACTGCTTTGTTGCATCTGGTTTGATAGCTTTCTTGGCATTTGGCTGTAGTGGTGAGACAAACTCATCAAAGGAAAATACTACACAAGTTGTACAAGAAAATAATGTAACCCAGCTTTTCATAGAAGAAGCAAAGGCTAGCCAGAAAGCAGAAGATTTCTTTGATCAAGGTAATAATTTATTAGATGGACAACGTTACGAAGATGCAATAAAAGCATACGACAAAGCGATCGCCATCAAAACTGAGAGTCCTGAAGCTTGGATTAACCGTGGCATCAGCTTAAAATCATTGCAACGCCACAAAGATGCTCTCGCATCCTATGATACTGCGATCGCTATCCAACCCAATAAATATGAAGCCTGGTATAATCGTGGTATAGCTTTAACATCGTTGCAACGCTACAAAGACGCGATCGCATCTTACGACAAAGCGATCGCTATCCAACCAAAGAAATACGAAGCCTTAATTAACCGAGGCATTGCTCTGACAAAGCTGCACCGCTATAAAGATTCTATTGCATCTTATGATAGAGCGATCGCCATCAAGAAAGATTTGCACCAAGCATATTACAACAAAGCTTGTTCTTATGCTTTACAAAGCAATCTAAAATTAGCGATTGAGAACCTAGACAAAGCAATCAAGCTTGTTCCTGATAAATACAAGAAATTAGCAAAAACTGACCCAGACTTTAGCAAAGTGCGTAGTGAAAAGCAGTTTCGGGAATTGCTGCAATAGTCTGTTGTAACCACCGCTCAGTGTAGAATATAAGCCAATACAGTTCAGATAAGACCAAAACCCTTGTAGAGACGGCGATTTATCGCGTCTATAAAATTAACCCAAGCGTATTAGAATATAAGCCTGCTGTAGAAAGGTATTTTTCTTGAGCGGTTTACGATTAGACATGAAAAAATTGTTAATCACCGGGGCAAGCGGTTTTTTAGGATGGCATCTTTGCCAGCTTGCCAAACCAGAATGGGATATTTATGGCACTTATTTATCCCATCCTTTAGAGATTCCTGGCATAAAAATTTTAAAAGCGAACTTAACAAATTTTCAGGAATTGAAGCGCATCTTTAATGATGTCAAACCAGAAGCAGTTATTCATACTGCTGCACATTCGCAACCGAATTTTTGTCAAACCAACCCCAAAGAATCACACGCAATTAATGTTATTGCATCCTGCAATATTGCCGCACTTTGCGCGGATAACTCCATTCCTTGTGCTTTTACTTCAACCGACTTAGTTTTTGATGGCTTAAATGCCCCATATCAAGAAACAGATGCCGTGTGCCCCGTCAATCTTTACGGTGAGCAAAAATCCATAGCAGAAGCAGATATGCTTGAAAGGTATCCCATGACCGCAGTGTGTCGAATGCCGTTGATGTTTGGTGCAGCAACACCCACAGCTAAAAGCTTTATTCAGCCATTTATTGAGACTTTACAAGCCGAAGAAGAACTAAGTTTATTTATAGATGAATTTCGCACCCCAGTAAGTGGAACAACTGCCGCCAAAGGACTTTTATTAGCATTAGAAAAAGTTAACGGCATCATCCATTTAGGTGGAAAAGAGCGAATTTCGCGTTATGATTTTGGTCGCTTATTAGTTGAAGTATTTCAACTCCCCGCCACTGGGCTTAAATCTTGCCGACAACAAGATGTGAAAATGGCAGCACCTAGACCAGCAGATGTTTCCTTAGATAGTTCCAAAGCTTTTGCATTAGGGTATCAGCCTTTATCTGTACGAAAAGAACTGGAAGAGTTAGGAATTTTAATTCCTAACTCTTAACTCCTTACTTCAGCTTAATAGGCATCCATTGGCAGACAAGAGCAAACAAAATTCCTGTCGCCAAAGGCTGCATCAATGCGTCCAACTGCCGGCCAGAATTTATGTTCACGAGTCCAAGGCACAGGATAAGCAGCTTGTTCACGAGAATAAGTATGATTCCATTCTCCAGTAATCAGACTTTCGGCAGTATGGGGTGCGTTTTTCAAAACATTATCTTGGGTATCCACCTTGCCAACTTCTATTTCGGCAATTTCTTGGCGAATAGCAATCAACGCATCGCAGAAACGATCTAACTCTTGCTTAGATTCACTTTCTGTAGGTTCCACCATGATTGTACCCCCTACAGGCCAGGAGACAGTCGGTGCATGGAAACCATAATCTATCAGACGCTTGGCGACATCATCGATTTCGATCGCAGCTGATTTTTTTAGCGATCGCAAATCTAAAATACATTCATGGGCAACTAGACCATTTTTCCCCTGATACAAAACCGGATAATACGATTCCAGTTTCTTAGCAATGTAATTAGCATTGAGAATCGCCACCTTAGTTGCTTCGGTTAAACCGTCTGCACCCATCATGGCAATGTACATCCAAGAAATTACCAAGATACTTGCACTACCCCAAGGTGCAGCCGCCACAGCACCAATATGTGAGTGCTGAGTGCTGAGTGCTGAGTGCTGAGTTGAGTTGTTGATAGTTACAACAGGATGTCCGGGCAAAAATGGCACGAGATGAGAGGCTACCCCAATGGGCCCCATACCAGGGCCACCGCCACCATGAGGAATACAGAAGGTTTTGTGCAAGTTTAAATGGCAGACATCCGCGCCAATATCTCCAGGACGGCAAATCCCCACTTGGGCGTTCATATTTGCCCCATCCATGTAAACTTGTCCACCATGACTATGGACAACAGCGCAGATTTCCTGAATTGGTTCCTCAAAGACACCGTGAGTTGAGGGATATGTCACCATTAAAGCGGCTAGTTCATGGCTGTGTTTTTCTGCCTTAGCCTTCAAGTCATCAACATCAATATTACCTTGTGAGTCACAGGCAACTGCCACTACCTTCATCCCGCACATCACCGCACTCGCAGGATTTGTCCCGTGTGCTGAGGTGGGAATCAAACAGACATTGCGGTGTGTTTCACCCCGATTTTCGTGATACTGACGAATTACTAAAAGTCCGGCATACTCTCCCTGAGAACCAGCATTTGGTTGCAGAGAAATTCCCGCAAACCCGGTAATTTCAGCTAACCATGCCTCAAGTTGCTCAAACAGGATTTGATAACCTTGCGTTTGCGACGCCGGGGCAAATGGATGAATCTTGCCAAATTCTTCCCAACTTACCGGAATCATCTCAGCAGTTGCATTCAACTTCATTGTGCAAGAACCCAAAGGAATCATCGATGTTGTTAGCGACAAGTCCTTGCTTTCCAGCTTGTGCAGATAACGCAACAACTCCGTTTCTGAGTGATAGCGGTTAAAAACTGGGTGGGTGAGATATGTACTTGTACGGGCAAGGGTTGAGTTTTCTAGAGGTAATTTGCGCCGTGCTGCAATTAAGTCTCCAATTTCTGTAAAGCTGAAAAATGGACTATCAGACGCTGCAAAAATTTCCCAAAGCTTTATCAAATCATCTACTGTAGTTGTTTCATCTACAGAGATACCAACGGCAGTGTCATCAAAAATCCGCAGGTTAATATTCCGTGCTTGACAAGCTTCGAGAATTACCACTAGGCTGCGTGTTCCCAATTCCACCCGCAGTGTATCAAAAAAATCTTCAGAACTAATTTTGTAACCCAGATGCTTTAGTCCTGCTGCCAACATTAAAGTTAGCTGGTGGATATTCTCTGCAATTTGCTTCAGTCCAGTTGGGCCATGATAGACGGCGTACATACTCGCCATTACCGCTAGCAGTACCTGTGCTGTACAAATATTACTAGTAGCTTTTTCGCGGCGGATGTGCTGTTCGCGGGTTTGCAACGCAAGACGCAATGCAGGCTTACCTTGAGCATCTTTTGAGACTCCCACAATTCGCCCTGGAACCAGCCGCTTATACTCTTCCTTCGTAGCAAAGTATGCCGCGTGAGGTCCTCCAAACCCCAACGGAATGCCAAAGCGCTGGGTACTTCCCACTGCAATATCAGCACCAAATTCCCCAGGAGGGGTAAGCAAAGTTAAACTTAAAGGATCTGCTGCTACCGTCACCAATGCACCCTTAGCATGGGCTTTTTCTATAAAAGCGCGGTAGTCGTAAATAGTGCCATCACTTGCGGGGTATTGCAGAACAGCGCCAAAAATTGGTTGATCAAAATCAAATGTTTGATGATCGCCGACAATGATCTTAATCCCTAATGGTTTAGCACGTGTTTGTAACACGTTGATAGTTTGGGGATGGCAGTCATGAGAGACGAAATAGGCATTTGCTTGATTTTTACAAACCCCATAGCTTAGGCTCATCGCTTCAGCGGCGGCTGTGGCTTCATCAAGTAACGAAGCATTGGCGATTTCCAAACCTGTGAGGTCGATAATCAGGGTTTGAAAATTCAGCAGCGCTTCCAATCGCCCTTGGGCAATTTCTGGTTGATAAGGAGTGTAGGCAGTATACCAACCGGGGTTTTCTAGGATATTGCGCCCAATCACAGGTGGGGTAATAGTGTCGTAATATCCCATACCGATGTATGAGCGAAAAACCTGATTTTTGGCAGCAATTTTTTTTAATGATGTCAGTGCTGCATACTCACTTTCGGCTTCTGGTAACTTTAGCGGTTGCTTCAGCCGAATTGTCTGTGGAACTGTTTGGTCAATTAAGGCATCCAGGCTGGGAAATCCCAAAACCTTAAGCATTTGCTGGATATCGTCGGAGTTAGGGCCAATGTGTCTTGGCGCAAAACTACTTAACTTTTGACTTTTTTCGTCCAGCACTTGCTGCTCATTAGACTTGAGAATAGGGGCGTTCAATACCACAAATTACTCTCCAGATGGTACTATTTCATATTTTGCAATAAATACTCATGAGAAGTAAGTGTAACTTTTCAGTTCATTTAAATTTCATGAATTATCTTCGGTTGGAATGGGAGATAGGAGAGATGGCAATACCGTTCAGTTAAGGAACTTTTTGGTTGAGGCAGGCAGAGAAAAGAGGCAGGGGAGCAGGGGAGCAGGGGAGCAGGGGAGCAGGGGAGAGTTATTGTACAAGTTCTTTCTCCTCTGCCCCTCTGCCCCTCCGCCCCTCTGCCCCTCTGCCCCCTGCCCCCACTCCCTACTCTCCTTCTACTTGCGCCCGATACTCATCTGCTGTCAACGCATCCTCAACTTCGCCAGGGTCATTGACGCGCACTTTCAAAAACCACCCTTCGCCGTAGGGGTCTTCTGATACTTCTTCGGGAGAATTAATTAAGGCTTCATTGCGTTCTATAACTGTGCCTGTTACTGGTGAATTTAGTTCTTCAACGGCTTTCACTGATTCAATTGTGCCAAAGTTTTCTCCCCTGGTAAGAGCATCGCCAATTTCTGGTAGTTCCAAAAAGACGATATCGCCCAATTCATTTACGGCAAACTCAGTAATGCCAATGGTGGCAATTTCGCCATCTAGTCGCACGTATTCATGAGAATCCAAGTATCTGAAATCTTGAGGGTATTCAAAAGACATATCACTTCCTCTCCCTTATCAAAAAAATTATTGCCCCAACAGTCATCCAAGCCATATCTGGTAATGAACCTTACTGTAGATTGAGTAACTCACAACACATTATTCCTCAAAAACCTCGACGCTTATCAGTTGGCGACACGATTTTTTGACCGATAAAAGGGACGTTTAACTACAACTGCTCGATAAGCTTTGCCGCGAATTTCGACTTCTAGCTGTTGACCGACGGTTGCTAGTTGGGTAGGAACGTAGCCTAAGGCAATGGGATAACCAAGTGTAGGCGACAGAGTGCCACTAGTTACTTCTCCAACAACTTTACCTGCGGATAACACTTGATACCCGTGACGAGCAATGTTACGTCCTTGAGTTTGTAAACCCACCAATCGGCGCTGAACTCCAGCGGCTTTTTGCTGTGCTAAAACTTCCCGACCAATAAAATCGCCTTTAGTATCTAAGTGAACTAGCCACCCCAAACCTGCTTCTAAGGGTGTGGTGGTGTCATCAATATCTTGTCCGTAAAGTGCCATCGCCGCTTCTAGCCGCAGAGTGTCTCTGGCACCAAGCCCACAGGGGATGACACCAGCATTATGGAGACTTCGCCATAATTCTACCCCCACATCTGGGTTTACCATCACCTCAAAGCCATCTTCTCCGGTGTAACCTGTGCGGGCCAGAAAAGCAGGTTTACCTAGTAGCGTTGCTTCTAAATGTCCGAA
Organism: Nostoc sp. UHCC 0251; assembly: GCF_034932245.1. NCBI lineage: Bacteria > Bacillati > Cyanobacteriota > Cyanophyceae > Nostocales > Nostocaceae > Nostoc > Nostoc sp. UHCC 0251. The sequence continues at coordinate 9,183 of NZ_JAYGHD010000309.1, read as the reverse complement.
GGCTTTGATTGGTTGTAAATCTTCTTGCACTAAGGGTTGGAGATATTTAATCGCTTTTGGCCCTTGCACGGCAATTAAGACTTTATCTGGTGAAAGGTCTTGGAATTGCACTTTATCCAGGTCAAGGTGTTGCAATAGCCATGCTTTGTCTTTACCAGAGGTTGACGCATTAACTATGATGAATGCCCTCTGTATACCAGTGGTATCTTCACCTTGGTAATAGATAATGATGTCGTCAATAATTCCGGCTTGGGGATTTAACAATACGGTGTATTGTGCTTGACCGGGTTGCAAACGGCTCAAGTCTGAAGGCACTAGAGGCTGGAGTTGGGAAATGAGATTTTTACCTTGGAGGGTAAATTTGCCCATGTGGGAAATATCGAACATTCCGGCTGTATTCCTTACAGCGTCGTGTTCGCGGCTAATGCCACTAAATTGCACAGGCATTTCCCAGCCGCCAAAGCTGGTAAAGCGTGCTTTGAGTTCTACACCCAATTGATATAAGGGAGTTCGCGCCAGAGATTGGGCGTTGTCTTCTTGATTAGCCACAGGTTATTTTGCGTAGATGCGGAGCAACTTGCCGTTAGGCATCGCACCTCAACATCTATAATCCTACGAGATGCTTTCTGGTTTGACAGTCTTGTGTATTGAATTTGGGAATGGGGGATTGGGCATGGGGCATTAGGCATTGGGCATTGGGCATTGGGCATTGGGCATGGTTATTCTCCTTGTCCCCTTGTCCCCCTGTCCCCCTGTCCCCTTTCCCCCTGCCTCCCCTGCCTCCCCTGCTCCCTACTCCCTACTCCCTACTCCCTACTCCCCACTCCCTTGTCCCCTTCCATAAGCTTTAATAGTTAATAGTGCAATTGTTGAGATTTATTAAGAAGACATTATGAAATATTGGCGAATAATAGCTAGCTTTGTTTTAGCTATGGTTCTTTTTTTGTTTCCCCTATCGGCGCAAGCTGCAAGTTCTTCCAGTATTACCCGTTCTGTAGGTAATGATGAACTCAAGGGTAAGGATTACTCTGGTCAAAGTTTAGTTGGTACTGAGTTTACCAATCTCAAATTAGAGAATGCTAATTTTAGCAATGCTGACTTACGTGGTGTCGTATTTAACGGTAGTCTCCTGGAAGGAGTAAATCTGCATGGTGTTGATTTTAGTGAAGGCATAGCCTATCTAACAAAATTTAAAGATGCTGATTTAAGCGATGCTGTGTTGACTGATGCAATGATGCTGCGTTCTATTTTTGATGATGTAAATGTCAAAGATGCTGATTTTACAAATGCAATTTTAGATGGGACGCAAGTGAAAAAACTTTGTGTTAATGCAAGTGGTGTTAATTCTAAAACTGGTGTAGATACTCGCCAGTCTTTAGGATGTAAGTAAAATATATCCCCTTCTTCGCTAGTGAAGAGGGGGATATTCTTTTAACTAATTATGAATTATGAATTATAAATTATGAATTAGACCCAGCGATCGCTAGTGGTATGCTTCTCTTAAAAAACTTGCATAATTTGCCCGAATTGTCATAGTAGTAGGATGACTTACACCTAAAGTCCGTTCACAAATTTTCAAAGCTTTCTCAAATAAGGGTTTGGCTTTTCTGTAGCGCCTTGTATGACGGTAGAGTGCTGCTAGATTATTCAGGCTAATGGCAACATCAGGATGATTGTCTCCTAGCAAGCGTTTACTCAGTTCTAAACCTTGCTGATACAAGGGTTCAGCTTTGCTGTAGCGTCCTGTAGATTCGTAAAGTTGTGCTAAATTGTTCAGGCTAGTAGCAACATCGGGATGTTCTTCTCCCAGCAGGCGTTTTCTCAGTTTTAAAGCTTGCTCAAGTAAGGGTTCGGCTTCGCTGTAGCGCCCTGTATAACAGTACAATGCTGCTAAATTGTTCAGATTAGTGGCGACATGAGGATGTTCTTCTCCCACTAGGCGTTTCCACAATTCTAAAGCTTGCTGATATAAAAGTTCAGCTTCGTTATAGCGTCCTGTAGATTCGTAGATTAATCCTAAATAGCTCATGCTAGTAGCGACATCAGTATGTTCTTCTCCTAGCAGACATTTTTTAAGTTCTAAAGCTTTCTCAAGCAAGGGTTCAGCCTCGCTGTAGCGTCCTGTCGATTCGTAGAGTAATGCTAAATTGTTTAGGCTCGTCGCGACATCAAGATGGTTATCTCCCAGCAGGTGTTTTCTGAGTTCTAAAGTTTGCTGATACAACGGTTCAGCTTCGCTGTAACGTCCTATGGATTTGTAAAGTCCTGCTAAATTGCTCAAACTAGCAGCGACATCGATATGTTTTAAACCAAGACGGTTTTGAATCAGTTCTACACACTGTTGCAACCAAGATTCTGCTTGCTGATAAAGTCCTTGACCCTGATAAAACCAGGCTAATTTGGTAAACAGAGTAATTAGATTTTCATCGTCCACATACTGGGATAGGTGGGTTGCAACTTCTGTAATGTGTGGGATATGTGGAGTGAGGTTGAGAATATCTTCAGGGTTAGGCTGTTGCGGAATTAACTTTGCTACCTCTAACATCATCGCCGCAAATTTAGTTTTTGCTTCATCCGCCTCATTTGACTTATCCAACTTGATTTGGATAAGTTGTCGAATTAGTGGATTTAGACGATAAATTCCTTTACTTTCCCGTTGTAACAAATGCAATTCCAGCAAATCTGCTATGGCTTTCTCCCAAAGTTCTTGTTTTTTGTCATCTTCTATCGTTTCAACAGATAAGGCAATGTCAGCTAAAGCAGACAAACTTAGCAAACAGCCAAAGCTTTGGGCATTTTCATCCAACTGTTCCCAACTTAATTCAAAAGCTTCAGCTACACCGTATTCATAAGCCATCAATGAGTTAGCATTGACTACCGCTTTATGTTCCAATCGCTTTTTCTCTAGCCGCTTCAGTAGTGTTTCCAGAGACAAATCTGGCATTTTATCCAGATATCGTGCTACTAACTCTAACGCTAAAGGCAAATATCCCAAAGATTTACAAATTCTTCTCGCAACCCAAGGTTCTTGTTGCAGCCGTTCCCGAACCACCAGCGTTTTTAATAATTTCATCGCCGCCAATGGTTTGAGGACATCCAATTCGCTATTATATTTCGCCCTCAAGTAAGCTTGTAAGTTTTCTAGTTTGTCCCGACTGCTGGAAATCGCTAACTCAGGATAGTTCTGGGCGAACTTGTTATATATCTCACCCATCAACGTTCTGAAAGTAGCAATATCAACGTTTAATTCGCTGGCAAGCTGGGCTTCAGTTTTACTTAATTTTTCATTATTAAAATACTTTATAAAAGCTGCCGTTTGCTTTAGAGATAAGCTATGAGTAGCAGCTTCTTTGGCTAGAAAATTAGCCCATTGCATAACAGTTTATGAGGTTTATTTTAAATTCTACTTTGTCTGCATTTGGAAGTCTCCTCTCTTTGGGGTAGAAATACCATTTGCATACAAAAATTAAAATGCAGTGGCTTATTGTTAGACATGAGCCACTTGAGCTTTTGAAAGTGAATGTTGAGCTTCTGAGCCTCAAGTTTTAAGTTTGGAACTCAAAACAGCTACGCGATTGCAGTATTATTGACTTTCCTATTTGGTGTGTGGAAGGCGATGCCTATGGCGGGCTACGCCTACGCTGCTAAAATTTGAACTACAACTGTTGTGTAGCATTAGTTTGGTGTGATTTTTTGAAAGGGTGCGATCGCTAGGGATATGCTTCTCTTAAAAATATTGCATAATTTCCCCGAACCCTCATTGTATCGGGATGACCTACACCTAAAGTCTGCTCACGAATTGCCAAAGCTTGCTGATACAGGGGTTCAGCTTCGCTGTAGCGTCCTGTGGATTTGTAGAGTGATGCCAGATTGTTCAGGCTATCGGCGACATCAGGATGGTTGTCTCCCAGTAAACGTTTTCTTAGTTCTAAGGCTTGCAGATGCAGGGGTTCAGCTTCGCTGTAGCGTCCTGTAGATTCGTAGAGTACTGCAAGATTGCTCAGGCTATCGGCGAGATTGGGATGATTGTCTCCCAGTAAACGTTTCCACAGTTCCAAAGCTTGCAGATGCAGGGGTTCGGCTTCGCTGTAGCGTTCTATAGATTCGTAGAGTACTGCAAGATTGTTCAGGCTAGTGGCGACATCGGGATGATTGTCTCCCAGTAAGCGTTTTCTCATTTCCAAAGCTTGCTGACACAGGGATTCCGCTTCGCGGTAGCGTCCTGTAGCACGGTAGAGTACTGCAAGACAGTTCAGGCTATAGGCGACATGGGGATGATTGTCTCCCAGTAAGCGTTTTCTCAATTTAAAAGCTTGCTGATACAGGGGTTCAGCTTCGCTGTAGCGTCCTGTAACATGGTAAAGTAATGCGAGATTGTTCAGGCTACTGGCGACATTGGGATCATTGTCTCCCAGTAAGCGTTTCAACAGTTCCAAAGCTTGCAGATGCAGGGGTTCAGCTTCGCTGTAGTGTCCTGTAGAACGGTAGAGTTCTGCGAGATTGTTCAAGCTAGCGGCAACATTGAGATGTTCTAAACCAAGACGATTTTTAGCTACCTCTACACATAACTTGTACCAAGGTTCTGCTTGCTGATAAAGTCCTTGACCTTGATAAAACCTGCCTAAGTATGTAAACGGTTCGATTAAATCCTCGTTGCTGAGATATTGGGATAGGTGGGTTGCAACTTCTGCAAGGTGGGGGATAAAAGGAGTGAAGTTGAAAATATCTTCACGGTTAGGCTGCTGAGGAATTTGCTTTGCCACCTCTATCATCTGTGCTGCAAAGTTTATTTTCGCCTTATCCGCGTCACTTAACTTATCCAACTTCATTTGGAAAAATTGCCGAATCAGTGGATGTAGACGATAAATTCTTTTACTTTGTCGTTGTAGCAAATGCAGTTTCCGCAACTGGGCTATAGCTTTCTCCCAGAATTCTTGTTCATCGTCATCTTCTATCGCCTTAACAGGAAAAGGAATATCAGCCAAAGCATGCAAACTCAGCCAACAGCCTAAGCGTTGTGCATTTTCATCCAACTGTTCCCAACTCAATGCAAAAGCTTCAGCAACACCATATTCATAACGCATCAATGGGTTAGCTTTGGCGATTGCTTCGTGTTCCAGTCGCTTTTTCTCTAGCCGCTCCAGCAGTTTATCCAGAGACAAATCTGGCATTGTATCCAGATATCGCCCTACTAACTCTAACGCCAAAGGCAAATATCCCAAGAATTTACAAATTTCTCTCGCAACCCAAGGTTCGCTTTTCAGTCGTTCTCTATCAACCAGCAATTTTAATAATTTCAGCGCCGCCAATGGCTTGAGAACACCCAAAGGTAATTGTGGCAAAGTTCTATCAAATCCCAGGCGCGTTGTCAGCAATACTTTAAACCGGGGTGATTCTGGGGGTAGATAAGGCTGAACCTGTATTTTGTAGTCGGTGACATCATCAAACACCAGCAGCACTTCACCTTGTTGCCAATTTTGCCAGCAGTATCTCAGCCTATCTGCTAATTCCCAATCGTCCGGTGCAATGAGTTTAAATTTCAATTCCGCAAATCTGAGAATCTGAATTCCGACATCTATTCCCTGTGCTGATAACCAGCAAACCCCACCTTGATAATTCTGCAAATGCTGTTTGGCGTATTGGGTAGCCAGTTCAGTTTTGCCTACTCCACCCATACCCGCCACAGCTACAATTGCAACTTGCCCAGATGCTTGTAATTGCTGGTGCAGTTTTTGTAGTTCCGCCTCTCGTCCCACAAATTTTTCAAATGGAACAGCAGGGGGAATATTTTGATGAATTTCTTTAATTGTGGGGTGGGCATCTTGCCCGCCATTATATTTTTTTGTCAGGCAAGCCAGTAACTTTTGTAGTTTGCCCCGACCTTTAGAGGTAGCTAACTCAGGATAACTCTTGGCAAATTTTTTATAAACGGCAGTCATCCGCTTTGTGAAAGTATCTTCTTCGATACCTAGTTCGATGGCAAGATTCAATTCAGTCTTCTCTAAGTTTTCAGTCTTCAAACGCTCAACAAAAGCTGCCGTTTGCTCTGGGGATAAGCTATGGGTAGCAGCTTCGTTAGCTAGAAAATCAGCCGATAGCATAGATAGCTTGTGAGATTTCTTCTCGATTCTACTTAATTTCTACTTTTTCTCTACTTTGTCTCCATTTCTAGGGAATCTCCTCTTCTTCTGGCAGAAATACCATTTGCATAGAAACATTTAAAAGAGATTCAAGCCATGAAAACTGCCTTAACAACTCCAGCCAACTCCAATCGAACCACCCAAACTTCGCAATTAATCCCCGCCTCGCCAACATTGGTAGAGAATCCATCTACTTGGATGCGAGATGGATACAGTCCGACTGAAATTATTCTGGCGGCGGCAATTTTAACTTCATTGTCCATTGGGGGAATTGCCTCTGTGATTGTGGCGATTACAGGTTTAGTCAAAACTTTAGTAAGCCCGACAAGCGAAAAAACAAAGTAGGCTTACTAGCAAAGGCAAATTCTTCGCTTCGTTGCTATCCCGCCTCGGAATCAATTCCGAGGCTAACAGCTTAAGTCAGTTTTAACTGACTAAATTTTAGTTAATTTGAGTCAGTTAAAACTGACTTGTGCTGTTAATCTGCGATTTGAATCGCAGGCGGGCTGAAGGTATCGCCCATAACTTGAGCCTTTGAGCCTTTGAACCTGAACGTTGAGCCTTTGAGCCTGAACGTTGAGCCTTTGAACCTGAACGTTG